>URNE01000018.1 GCA_900549045.1 uncultured bacterium
GTTACGTTACAGACGAAACAGGAGGATTTTTATGCATCAGAACCAGAATAGAATTGATTTTGTCGGGCTCGGATTCTGCAGCAACGACGATATTTGCCTGCTCCCGGAAATTCCGATAGACCATAAAGTGCAGATCATCGAGCACATCATCCAGGGGGGCGGCCCCGGCGGAACCGCAACCGTCGCGGCGGCAAAACTCGGAATCTCCGCCGCGTTCATCAGCGCGGTCGGCGACGACGCCGCGGGCGACCGCATGATTGCGGATTTCGAGGCGGACGGCGTCAGCACCGTTGGAATCGTGCGCCGCAAAGACAGCATGTCGCCGCTCGCGTACTGCTGGATTGATGCGCCGACCGGAAAACGCAGCGTCGCATGGACGCGCGGCACGCTCAAAGAACTGCTTCCCTCCGAAGTCGATATGAATCTTGTCCGTTCCGCAAAGATTCTTCACCTCGACGGACACAACACGGAGGCCGCGATCGCGGCGGCGGCGGAAGCGAAAAAAGCCGGAGTGATTGTCAATTTCGATGCCGGAACCATTCGCCCGGGCGTGGAAAAAATCATTGAAAATACCGATATCTTTTTTACATCGGAATATTTCGCCCGCGCATGGACCAAAGAGGACGATCTGGAGAAGGCGCTCGTCAAACTGCTTGATGAAGGCGCGAAGGTGACTGGAATCACGGTCGGCGAAAAAGGCTCGATGGCATGGATCGACGGAAAAATCGTCCGCTGTCCCTCGTTCGACGTCGGGCGCATCGTCGATACCACCGGAGCGGGGGACACCTTCCACAGCGCGTTTGCGGTCCGCTATCTCGAATGCGGCGACATCTATGAATCCATGCGCTTCGGTTCGGCCGTCGCCGGACTCAAATGCCGCAAGCTCGGCGGCCGCGCAGGGCTTCCCGACCGCAAAACTGTTGACGAATTCCTGAAAAACAACTGATACTCACAGGAGGAACAGCAATGGCAAAGACATTCAAGATCGGCTATCTTCCGCTGACGAAGGCAAACTGGACGAACGAGACTCTTGAAGCCGCGCGCAAAAACGCGAAGGAATATCTTCAGAGTCTGCCGGGAGTCGAAGTGATCGGCGGCGACCGCATGATCGATTTCGAGGACAAGGCGATTCAGGAACTCGATTTCTTCGAAAAGGAACGCCCGGACCTGATCGTTGCCCACTTCATGACATTCTCGCTCGGCGTGATCGTCCCGATGTTCGCGCAGCGTCTCAAAGTCCCCGTCGTGCTCTGGTCGATGAAGGAGCCGGATCCGAAGGGCGGACGTCTTCAGAACAACTCTTTCTGCGCCGCGAACATGAATTCCCACTTCATGTACCGGATGCATGTTCCGTACTTCCACATTCACGCCGAAGTAGGGTCCTCCGAAGCGAACGCCGGACTCGAAAAGGCGATTCGGGTGACCCGCACGGTCAACATGCTCAACCGGATGAGAATCGGCGTGATCGGCGGCCGCGTCCCGGGTTTCTTCACCTCCAGCTGCGACGAAATGCTTCTCCGCACGAAGGTCGGTCCGGAAGTCAAATTCATCACCGAGCATGAGGTGATCGAAGCCGCGCGCAACCTCAAGCCGGAAGAACTCGACGCAGCAATGAAAACCATCCTTTCCGACGCCGAAGTTCATCCGACCGACGGACCGAGCGAAGAACAGCTCAAAAAATCCGCTGCGCTCTTTGCGGCTGTCGGCAAGATGAAAGACAAATTCCTCGTCGACACTTTTGCAATGCGCTGCTGGCCGGAGTTCATCTCCAACGATCTCTACGGCATTGCGATCTGCTCCACGATCGGTCATCTGACGAACCACGGTTTCCTCACTGCGTGCGAAGGCGACGCTTACGGAGCCGTCATGATGCGCATGGAACAGGAGCTCACGGGTGAACTCCCGTTCTTCTGCGACATGATCGTCATGGAAGGCGACTACGGCGTCGCGTGGCACTGCGGCGCGGCTCCCTGCAAGCTCTGCAAACCCGGCTATCGGCCTCAGCTCTGCCACAGCGCAACGGTGGAAGGCGGCGGAGTGAAGGGCGTCACCGACGAATTCCCGCTCAAGCCCGGACGCGTCACTCTGGCTCGTCTCGGCGAAAAGCGCGACGGAGACGGTTTCCGCATGCTGATCGCGACCGGCGAAGCGCTCGACACGGATCTCTTTGTCCGCGGCAACCCCGTCAAAATCAAATTCGATGCAGGCTGCGACAAGCTCCGCGATGTTGTTATCAGCCAGGGCTGGGAGCACCACTATGCGCTCTCCTACGGCGACATTGTCCCGGAACTTCTCGACATCTGCCGCATTCTCGATATCGAACCTGTGGTCGTTCAGTAAGAAAGGAGCTCGAATATGAGCAGCGACAAACTTCTGATTCATCTTTCCCCGAAACAGGGATACAACAAGGTTTTCGATGTGGGCGAATACAATATGGCGCTCACTTCGTTCGGTCTGATCCAGCTCGCGGACGGAACCTCTTACAAGGCTTCCACCGGCGACTTCGAAGTCGCGCTTGTCCTCCTCGGCGGCAAATGCTCCGTCAAGGGGAAGGACTTCCATTTCGCGGAAGTCGGAAAACGCAAAAACGTGTTCGACGGAAAGCCGCACACGGTCTACCTCCCGCGCCACACCGATTATGAAATCACCGCGCTCGGCGACGTCGATATCGCGTACAACGCCTCTCCGGCAACCCGCGACACCGCGCGTCCGACCGTCATTACTCCGGAAGAGTGCAGAACCCTTTCGCTCGGCCGCGACAACTTCTCCCGCACCGCCACGATCATGCTTGATGAAAAATTCGATTCCGAACACTTCTACATCGGCGAAGGCATGATCCCCAGCGGCAACTGGTCCGGCTATCCCCCGCACCGCCACGACTTCGACAACCTGCCCGATGAAATCGACATGGAGGAGACTTACTTCTACCGCTTCGATCCCCCGCAGGGCTTCGGCATCCAGAAGGTCTACCAGCCCGACGGTTCCATCGACGAGACCTACACGGTCAAAAACAACGACACCGTGGCGATTGCCGAAGGCTATCATCCGCTCTGCGGAGCCCCCGGCTACCAGATGTATTACCTCTGGACCATGACGGGCAAAGTCAACCGCGGCCTCATCTCTTACAAGGATCCGCTGCACAGCTGGGTAAAGTGACATGAACGGCGACGACACCATTCTTCTCGGCATAGACTTCGGTTCCGGCGGCTGCAAGGTTTCCGCGATCGACTGCACGGGTCTTATGCTCGGCGATGCGTCCGTGGAATACGCCACGCATTACGAGCATCCCGGCTGGTCGGAGCAGGACCCCGCCGACTGGTATGCCGCCATGTGTCTGGCGCTCCGCAAGCTTGAGGCGAAGGGCGTGAAACTCGGAAACGTCCGCGCTCTTTCGTTTGACGGCTCCACGCACAACGCCGTTCTTCTGGACGGTGCGATGAAGCCGCTGCGCCGCACGATCATGTGGACCGATCAGCGGAGCGTCGCCGAATGCGCTCAACTCAAAGAACGCCATGCGGACTGGATTTTCAAAACCGCATATCAGATGCCGACGCCGACCTGGACTTTGCCGCAGATGATGTGGCTCAAAAACAACGAGCCTGATGTTCTGAAGCGGACAAAGCACATCCTGTTCGTCAAGGATTATGTGCGTTTCCAGGTCACCGGCGTTGCCGCGACCGATCACATCGAGGCGCAGGGGACCCTCTTTTACGACATGGCGAACCGCCGCTGGTCTTCTGAACTCGCGGAACTCGCCGGACTGGATCCCGCGGTTCTTCCGGAGCTTGTCAGCCCGACCGACCTCCTCGGCTCCGTCACCGCAAAGGCGTCCGCCGACACGGGAATCCCGGAGGGAACGCCCGTCGTCTGCGGAACATCCGACTCCGCCGTTGAGGATTACGGCGCGGGCGCGATTGAGCCGGGCGACTGCATCGTCAAACTCGCAACCGCCGGAAACGTCAATGTCATGACGTCCGCCGCGCATCCTTACCCGACGACTCTGACCTATTCGCATGTGATTCCCGGCATGTGGTACACGGTTTCCGCGACCAACGCCGCCGCGCTCTGCCAGCGCTGGTTCCGCGACCTCTTCTGCGATGCGGAAAAAGCCGCCGCGCAGAAACTCGGGATCAACGCGTTCGAACTGCTCGACCGCGAAGCCAACCGCTCACCGCTCGGCGCAAACGGAGTGCTCTTCCATCCCTATCTTCAGGGCGAACGCTCCCCGTACTGGGATGCGAATCTGCGAGCCAGCTTCACCGGACTCGCCGTCTCGTCGACAAAGGGCGATGTGGTCCGCGCGCTTCTGGAAGGCGTGGCGTTCTCTCTCCTCGACTGCTACGGTCTGATCGAGCAGATGCGGCTTCCCGTCAAACGGATTTTCCTGATCGGCGGCGGAGCCAGGAGCCGTCTCTGGAGCGAGATCGTCTGCAACGTCTTCAACCTTCCGGTGCAGGTCTCGATTCCGGGCGACGCTTCGTTCGGCAGCGCGCTTCTTGCCGGAACCGGCGTCGGGCTTTTCGCGAACAGCGCGGACGCCGTCCGCAAATGTCTGAGGATCGACCGGGAGATTCATCCCGATCCGGAACGCGCCGCGCAGTACGCCGCGCTCTTCCGGAAATACAAAGCGGTGCATGATGCCCTTGCGCCGATTTACAGCATGAAATAACCCTTCAAGGAGGATAAAATGTTAGTCTCTAAAGACAGCTACATGTACGAAATGATTCGCACGGAACTTACGGACATTCTCGGCGACGAGAATGTCTGCACCCGTGACGCCGACAAGTTCGGTCACTCGATCGACTACTACTGGATCCCGGAAATGTGGCATGACCGCGGCATGGAGACCCCGAAGCCGGACTTCATCGTCCATCCCGGCAGCGCCGAGGAAGTTTCCCGCGTCGTGAAACTTGCGAACCACTACCACATCCCGGTCGTTCCCTGGGGCGGCGGATCGGGCTCCCAGGGCGGCGCGCTCCCCGTCTACGGCGGAATCATCGTCGACATGAAGCGCATGAACAAATTCATCGGCATCGACAAGGAAGCGCTCACCGTGACCTGTCAGACCGGTATGATTGCGCGTCATCTCGAATGGCAGTGCAACAAGGAAGGCTACTCCACCATGCACCTTCCGGCCTCCATCGCGTGCGCGACGATCGGCGGATTCCTCGCACACCGCGGAACCGGCGTTCTCTCCACGAAATACGGCAAGATCGAAGATATGGTCATGTCTCTGGAAGTCGTCACCCCGACCGGTGAAATCATCCGCACGCTTCCGGTTCCGCGTCACGCCTCAGGACCGGATCTCACCATGCTTTTCCTCGGCAGCGAAGGCACGCTCGGCATCATCACCGAAGTGACTCTGAAGGTTCATCCGCAGCCGGAAGCCCGTGAATTCCGCGCCTACATCTTCAAGGATTTCCACACCGCGATGAGCGCCGGTGCCGAACTCATGCGCAGCCGCCTCCAGCCCTGCGCCGTCCGTCTCTACGATGAAGAGGAAACAATTCACCACGTCCGGAAAGTGTTCGGCATGGAACTCGACAAGGGCGCGTATCTTGTCTTCGGCTTTGATGGACGCAAGGACATCGTCGACTGTCAGATGCGTTATGCCCGCGAAATCATGGAAAAGAAATACAAAGGCAAGGATCTCGGCAGCAAAGGCGGCGACCTCTGGTGGCAGAACAAGTATAAATTCTTCTATCCTCCGTTCATGTTCCACATGCCCCAGGCGTTCGGAACCCTGGACACAGTCGCAACTTTCTCGAACATTGAAAACGTCTATCACGCCATGAAGAAAGTCGTCAACGAGAACTTCCCGCAGGCGCGTTTCATCGGTCACTTCTCGCACTGGTACGAGTGGGGATGCATGCTCTACGCCCGCTTCATCTTCGAGGAGAAGGACGTTCCGAAGGATCCGCGTGAAGCAGCCGCGCTCTACAACAAAGTCTGGGACCTCGCCATCCGCGCGGCGATCGCGAACGGCGGCGTCATCAACGAACATCACGGAGTCGGACTCAAGCTCGGCCGCCTGATGAAGGAGCTTTACGGTCCCGCGATGCCCGTCCTGGAAGGCATCAAGAAACAGCTCGACCCGAACAACATTATGAACCCCGGCAAATTAGGTTTCAAAGGAGTCTGATCATGAATATCGACAACTATACCGACGCAATTATGAACTGCCGTTTCTGCTTCATGTGCCGTCACCTTTCGGCAATCGGAAACGTGCGGTTCACCGAAGCCGACACACCCCGCGTCCGCGCCGCAATGACCTACGGCGTCACCATGCATCCGGAGCAGCTCGCAAAGCGGGATTATATCGACACTCTTTACCGTTCCGACCTCAGCGCCTGCTGCCGCTTCCACTGCGTCAGCCATTTCGATGAGAACGGACTCAACCTTGCCGCCCGCGCCGACGTCGTGGAGGTCGGACTTGCCCCCGAATACGTCAAAGCAATTGCCGCCGAACTCAAAAAGAGCGAAAAATGGATCGGCAAAGGCGAGGGCGATGTTCTCTACTTCATCGACAGCTACACCGCCGAAGCGAAGACCGTCGTCAAGGCGTTCGAGGCCGTCATGAAGAAAGCCGGCGTGAAATATCAGACCGTCACCGGCGGCTGCATCGGCAAAGCCCTGAACATTCTCGGCTTCCGGAAAGAGGCGAAGGAGGCAATGCGGAAGTTCGCACAGGTCATCAAGGCGAGCAAGGCGAAGACCGTCGTCGTTTCCAACCCCGCCGCTTACGATGCGCTGGTTCATGACTTCAAGGACGCCGGAATCAAGCTTTCCGCAAAAGTCATGCATACCTCCGAGTTCATCAAATCGCTCAAACTCAAATTCGCGAAGAAGGCCGGCAAAGCCTATTATCTCGAAAGCGACTACCTGAAGAACTACAACGGCGACATGCAGGCTCCGCGCGAACTTCTCGCCGCGCTGAAAGCCGATCTGATTCCGTTTGGCACCAACAACGAGGAATCCTACACCTGCGGCGAAGGCGCGGTCGTCCTTCCGAAGATTGACGAAGCCCTCGTCGCGAAACTTGCAAAGTACATCGAAGCGCGCGCCGATGACCCGAAGAAGGATCTCATCGTTGTCGCGTCTCCGTATACGAAGATTTGCCTGACGAAATACACGGCGCTCAACGTCAAGACTCTGGAAGAGCTTGCCGCTGCCTGCCTCTGATAAGGAGACCGGAATATGGCTCTTGTGACAATGAAGGAGATTCTCCTCCCGGCGCGCAGGGAAAAGCGCGCTGTGGGGGCGTTCAACATCGCAAACTACGAAACCGCCCGGGCGGTTGTC
The DNA here is from genome assembly GCA_900549045.1 of uncultured bacterium. Classification (GTDB taxonomy): domain Bacteria; phylum Verrucomicrobiota; class Lentisphaeria; order Victivallales; family UBA1829; genus UBA1829. The sequence continues at coordinate 7,303 of URNE01000018.1, forward strand.
CAAGCTGCGGAAGCGGAAAAATCCCCGGTCATCATACAGCTCTACATGCGCCTTTTCGATTCGACGAAGGCGTTTGATCTTGCCGGCTCGCTGATCCGCATGGCGCATCGCTGCAATCAGCCGGTCGCGCTGCATCTGGACCATGGCGACAATGTCGGTCAGGTGAAGGATGCGCTCGCATGGGGCTACACTTCGGTGATGTACGACGGTTCCCGTCTTCCGTTTGAAGAGAACGTGCGTATCACTCGTTTCTGCGTGGAATACGCCAAAGCGTTCGGCGCTTCAGTTGAGGGCGAAATTGGTCATGTCGCACAGGGGGATGAAACAGCCTTGACCGATGTGAAGGAAGCGTATGAGTTCGCGAAACAGACGGGCGTTGATGCGCTTGCCGTTTCGATCGGAACCGCGCACGGCTACTACAAAGCAACGCCGAAGCTTGACATTCAGCGCTGCCGGGAGATTGCGGATTCCCTTCCCGAGACTCCGCTTGTCCTGCATGGCGGTTCGGGTACTCCGCTGGAGGACGTCCGCAAGTCGATCCAGGCCGGTATTGCGAAGATCAACATTGCGACGGAGTTCATGGATACCTACCTGAAGTCCACGCGCAGAAAGCTTGACGAACTGAATGGCAAATTCCTTCCGGTCGACAAGTTTTATGATCCGATCGTGGATGACTGTGCCGCGCACGTCGCGCGCCTGATTCGTTTTTTTGCGGGAAAATGACCGCATCCGCCGCCGCACCGCAGGGGGCGGCGGCATTCCCTTGCTCACTCCTTCTTCCGGTTATCTATTCATTCGGTCGTTTCATCCTTTCCGGCACTTTTTCTGAACTTTTTCTGCTTCATGATTTGCATTTCTGCATTTCTCTGCTATATTACACACCATTCGCTCCGAGTACGGGACGAGGTGCTGAGAATTAGGTTCAATAAAATCTGAAAAATCTTCAAATAAAGATTTGACAAAATTGAATTTGATGCTATATTAAACCTCGCGCCGCAAAACGGCGATGATCATTAAGCTCAAGATTGAAACAGGTGAGTCCGGAAACGCAAAATTCCGAATGAAAGAAAAATGAAAAATCTTTCGAATCCCGCTTGAAAAATCGGAAAGCTGTGATATGTTAAGAACTCGTTGCTCCGCTCCGGAAGGAGATGAAGCGATTGAAATACAGCGGATTGCAAAATCCGGTGTTCCTTGAAAAATTGAATAGTGCGAATGGCCCGAGTCAAATTCAAACAGTGAAGCAAACACTGTTGAGTTTTGATAAGGAAAATTTGAATCGAACGTGAATTCAACTTTTTGAAAAAGTAAAAAAAGCACAGACAAACTTGTCTGCTACAAAATAATTTTTGTACGGAGAGTTTGATCCTGGCTCAGAACGAACGCTGGCGGCATGGATTAGGCATGCAAGTCGAACGGTGCAGCAATGCACAGTGGCGCAAGGGTGAGGAACGCGTGAGTAACCTGCCCTTAAGTTGGGAATAGCTCCTGGAAACGGGAATTAATACCGAATGTGATCGTCGGGAGACATCTCTTGATGATTAAAGGCCGCAAGGTCGCTTAAGGAGGGGCTCGCGTCCCATTAGCTAGTTGGTGAGGTAACGGCCCACCAAGGCGAAGATGGGTAGCTGGTCTGAGAGGACGATCAGCCACACTGGGACTGAGATACTGCCCAGACTCCTACGGGAGGCTGCAGTCGAGAATTTTGGGCAATGGGGGCAACCCTGACCCAGCAATGCCGCGTGCGGGATGAAGGTCTTCGGATTGTAAACCGCTGTCAAGAGGGACGAATACAATTGACGGTACCTCTGGAGGAAGTCACGGCTAACTACGTGCCAGCAGCCGCGGTAATACGTAGGTGACAAGCGTTGTTCGGATTCATTGGGCGTAAAGGGTCCGCAGGTGGTTTGATAAGTCTGACGTGAAATACCGGAGCTCAACTCCGGAACTGCGTTGGAGACTGTTGAACTGGAGTATCGGAGAGGAAATTGGAATTCCAGGTGTAGCGGTGGAATGCGTAGATATCTGGAAGAACATCGACAGCGAAGGCAGATTTCTGGACGATAACTGACACTCAGGGACGAAAGCATGGGGAGCAAACAGGATTAGATACCCTGGTAGTCCATGCCCTAAACGTTGTAAACTTGATATGGGAAGATTTACTCCTTTCCGTGTCGAAGCTAACGCGATAAGTTTACCGCCTGGGAACTACGGCCGCAAGGCTAAAACTCAAAGGAATTGACGGGGGCCCGCACAAGCGGTGGAGCATGTGGCTTAATTCGAGGCAACGCGAAGAACCTTACCCGGATTTGACATATACCGGAACGGCGTGGAAACACGTCGGCTCGCAAGAGCCGGTATACAGGTGCTGCATGGCTGTCGTCAGCTCGTGCCGTGAGGTGTTCGGTTAAGTCCGGCAACGAGCGCAACCCATGTCATCAGTTGCCAGCAGGTAAAGCTGGGCACTCCGATGAGACTGCCCGTGTTAAGCGGGAGGAAGGCGTGGATGACGTCAAGTCCGTATGGCCTTTATATCCGGGGCTGCACACGTGCTACAATGGTCGGTACAGAAGGAAGCAAAGCCGCGAGGCGGAGCAGATCCCCAAAACCGTGCCTTAGTTCAGATTGCAGTCTGCAACTCGACTGCATGAAGCCGGAATCGCTAGTAAAGGCGTATCAGCTACGACGCCTTGAATACGTTCCCGGGCCTTGTACACACCGCCCGTCACATCATGGGAGCTGATTGCACCCGAAGTCGCTGCCCCGACCCGCAAGGGAGGGAGGCGCCTAAGGTGTGGTTAGTGACTGGGATGAAGTCGTAACAAGGTAGCCGTTGGGGAACCAGCGGCTGGATCACCTCCTTTCTAAGGAGAGAGACGCCGGCAGAAGTAACCAAAGATCTGCAAGGGCGTCCAGGAGTAAGCTCCGGCGAGAGCGCCGGATGTGGAAGGAAGCAATTCCTTCAAGGGTCGTTCGCACTATTCAATTTTTGAGGAGCACGAAGTGCTCATTTTGACAGAATGCCGGAAGTTTGAGAGATCGAAACTGGGGCTTTAGCTCAGTTGGCTAGAGCATCTGCTTTGCAAGCAGAATGTCAAGGGTTCGAGTCCCTTAAGCTCCACCAATATACTTTAAGTATGTTGGAACCGGAACGGGGTTTACCTGGAGGAAGCTGTGGGAAGCTCCACGACCGGGCGTATAGCTCAGTTGGTTAGAGCGCGTCCCTGATAAGGACGAGGTCCTTGGTTCAAATCCAAGTACGCCCACCATTTGAAGAAAAAAAGTACGCGCTGATTTGCAGGCGCGGTGATCATTGACAAGCAGAAGTAAGAATTGTAGGGAAAGAAACAACGGAAGTTGTTTCAGAGAAATTGAAGCCATACAGGCAGGCAAATACAACTTTGTCAGAGCCGAATATGTTGAAACCAGAGAATTGAAAGATTCTCGCAGAGCATCAAGATTAGATAATTTTGGTGGTCAAGCTACATAGGGCACATGAAGGATGCCTTGGCATCAGCAGGCGAAGAAGGACGCGTCAAGCTGCGAAAAGCCTCGGGGAGCTGCATAAAAGCTTTGATCCGGGGATATCCGAATGGAGCAATCCAACAGAAGTAATGTTCTGTTATCTGCAACTGAATCCATAGGTTGCAGAGGCGAGACTCAGTGAAGTGAAACATCTCAGTAACTGAAGGACAAGAAATCAACCGAGATTCCGCAAGTAGTGGCGAACGAACGCGGAAAAGCCTAAACCGCCGGGTTTACTCGACGGGGTTGCGGGACTTGAATGTGACATGCAGCCGGTTAGGACAACCGTCTGGGAAGTCGGGCCATAGAGGGTGACAGCCCCCTGTCCGAAAACCGAAAGCAGTCTACAAGTATCCCAAGTAGGTCGGCACACGTGAAACTCCGACTGAATCCGGGGAGACCACTCTCCAAGGCTAAATACTAGCTGATGACCGATAGTGAATAAGTACCGCGAGGGAAAGGTGAAAAAGTACCCCTTTTAGGGGAGTGAAAAGTATCTGAAATCATGTGCCTGCAAAGTGTAGGAGCCCTTCGGGGTGACTGCATGCCTTTTGCATAATGAGCTTGCGACTTACTTTAAGCAGCCAGGTTAAGCCATAGGTGAAGCCGAAGCGAAAGCGAGTGTTAACAGCGCGTCAAGTTGCTTGAAGTAGACCCGAAGCTGAGTGATCTATCCATGGTCAGGCTGAACCTCCGGTAACACGGAGTGGAGGGCCGAACCGGTGAGCGTTGAAAAGCTTTCGGATGAACTGTGGATAGGAGCGAAAGACCAATCAAACTCAGTGATAGCTGGTTCTCTTCGAAATATCTTGAGGGATAGCCTTACGCCATTGACTTGCGGGGGTAGAGCACTGATTGTCCGCGGGACCTTACCGGGTTACCAACGACTGTCAAACTTCGAATACCGTTAAGTTTTACCGTAGGAGTCAGACTGTGGGGGATAAGCTTCATAGTCGAGAGGGAAACAACCCAGATCGCCGTCTAAGGTCCCCAATTTAAGCTAAGTGGTTTGAAGGATGTGAAGTTGCGTAAACAACCAGGATGTTGGCTTAGAGGCAGCCATCATTTAAAGATCGCGTAATAGCGCACTGGTCGAGTGATTTTGCGCCGAAGATGATCGGGACTAAGCTTAAAACCGAAGACGCGGATGTGCAGCAATGCACGTGGTAGAAGAGCGTTGTATGAGGAGCGAAGCGAAAATGAAAATGATCGTGGACTTCATACAAGTGACCATGCAAGCATGAGTAGCGAAAAACCGGATGGAAATTCCGGTCACCGTAAGACCAAGGATTCCCGGGGAAGGTTCGTCCGCCCGGGGTTAGCCGGATCCTAAGGCCAGGCCGAAAGGCGTAGTCGATGGACAACGGGTTAATATTCCCGTGCCGCCTTAACGGAGTGACGGAGTGACGCAGTATGCTAAGCGAGCTGGCTATACGCCAGTCTAATGTCGTAGGACGTCAGGGGTTAAATGACCTGACATCAAGTCTGAAAACGGATGGGACTCGAAGCCTTCGGGTGACGGGGATTCGCTGATGCTTCGCTGACGAGAAAAGCTCCTAAACGTTGAAGTTTTGGCGTCCGTACCGCAAACCGACACAGGTGGTCGAGGCGAGTAGCCTCAGGTGCGCGAGTGAAACCACTTCAAGGAACTCGGCAAACCAGCCCCGTAACTTAGGGAGAAGGGGTGCCGAACGGGTGTTAAAGCCCGAACGGTTTCAACAAAGAGGCCGCGGCGACTGTTTAACAAAAACATAGCTCTCTGCAAACTCGCAAGAGGAAGTATAGGGAGTGACACGTGACCAATGCCGAAAGGTCAATCGGATCCGTCAGCAGCAATGCGAAGCGGTGATGTGAAGCCCCGGTGAATGTCGGCCGTAACTATAACGGTCCTAAGGTAGCGAAATTCCTTGTCGGGTAAGTTCCGACCTGCACGAATCGTGTAACGATCGCGGCACTGTCTCGAAGTGGAGCTCGGCGAAGTTGTAATTCCGGTGAAAATGCCGGATACCTGCAGTAGGACGGAAAGACCCTGTGAACCTTTACTGTAATCTGATATTGGCATTCGGGTGTTAATGTGTAGGATAGGTGGGAGGCCGTGAAGCAAGAGCGCCAGCTCCTGTGGAGCCGTCGGTGAAATACCACCCTTTATAACTTGAATGTCTAACCTCAGCCCGTGAATCCGGGCGGGAAACAGTGTCAGAGGGTCAGTTTGACTGGGGCGGTTTCCTCCAAAATTGTAACGGAGGAGCACGAAGGTACACTCAGAGCGGTTGGCAATCGTTCGAAGAGCGTAAGGGTATAAGTGTGCTTAACTGCGAGACAGACACGTCGAGCAGATGCGAAAGCAGGTCCTAGTGATCCAGCGATAGAACGTGGAATCGTCGTTGCTCAACGGACAAAAGGTACTCCGGGGATAACAGGCTGATAGCGTCCAAGCGTCCATAGCGACGACGCTGTTTGGCACCTCGATGTCGGCTCATCTCATCCTGGGGCTGTAGAAGGTCCCAAGGGTCCGGCTGTTCGCCGGTTAAAGAGGTACGCGAGCTGGGTTCAGAACGTCGCAAGACAGTTCGGTCCTTATCCACTGTGGGCGCAGGACATTTGACAAGATCATTCCTTAGTACGAGAGGACCGGGAATGACTGACCTCTGGTATTCCAATTGTGTGTAAACACGCAGCGTTGGGTAGCTATGTCGGGAAAGGATAAGCGCTGAAAGCATCTAAGCGCCAAGCCCCCTTGAAGACTAGATGTCCCTGGGATTTATTCCCCTGAAGGCGGGTCGTAGACGACGACCTCGATAGGCCGGATGTGTAAGAACAGCAATGTTTTCAGCTTACCGGTACTAATCCGCCGTGAGGCTTGACCACCTTTTTTCTTCCGGATTGAACGCCAGGTCGATCCACAAGAAAAAAGACAAGCTCGTCAACTCAAATAACATTTCAATATGTTCCAACTCAACAAGTTGTGTTTGCCGCTCAATTCCTCACCCTCAATCTTGCTTCTTCTTACATATTTATTCCCGGTGTCCACAGCAGGCTTGCAACTCACGTTCCCATCCCGAACACGATCGATAAGGGGCCTCACGACGATGGTACTGCACAACAGAGTGCGGGAGAGTAGTTCGACGCCGGGATTTTTTTGTTTTAAAGGAGTGGTTACAAAGCTCCTTGAAAGTACGGATAGTACAATTTAAACGCTGGAAAATAGCGGGCGATGAAATGATGGAAGTTATTATTGGCTGGGAAAAATTGTCCGGGGCTTGCAAAAGAGCGTTGCCAACTTATATTATCTAAAATTGGGTTTGAAAGGAGCTTTTTATGCAATTTAAAAAATTCTTGCTGGATGATTATCTTCAA
>URNE01000019.1 GCA_900549045.1 uncultured bacterium
GATCGCGATGACCACGACCTGCATGGCCGACATCGTAAACTCCATCCCGCCCTGAAACACGCCCATGGCGCGGTACCAGTCGGTCTTGCTGTGCTTGTAGCGGTCGTTGCAGGCGAGAAACTTCTCGCGCTCGGCGTCCTCGTGTTCGCATCGACGCGCTTCGGGGCGGAATTCTCCACCGGCTGGGCCGTCGCCTGCGCCATCCTCTCCATGTTCATCTTCCAGCTCGCCGCGGCTCTCCTCATCCGCCGCGCCGTCAACGCGAGAAACCTCCAGATCCAGGCCGTCATCATGGATGTGCAGAAACGCCTCGAGGCAAAACAGCAGCACTTCATCCGCCATCCGCTCGGAAGCCAGAAAATCATGATGCAGCAGCTCGAACAGGAACAGAACGCCGGACTCGAACGTGCGCTTGCCGCATGCGACATTTTCAAACCGCTCTACATTTGGAATTTCCTCCTAGCAAAACAGATCAACACCATGAAAATGGCGTTTCTTTTCCAGCTCAAACGCTTCGACGACGTCGACGCCATCATGCCGAAATGTCTTTTCCTTGAGCCGCAGGCCATCTGCATGAAAATGGTCCGGCTTTACAAGAAGAACAATCCCGCGCTCGACAAATTCTTCCGCAAAAAAGGCGCGACCCTCAAGAAGGACAACTGCGTGCTCCCCGCCCTGCTCTATGCATGGATTCTCCTGAAACAGGGCAAGAACGACGACGCTTTCACGGTTCTCACCAACGCCAAGAAAAAGAGTGAAAATCCGGTTCTTGTCGCCAACTGGGAAGCGGTCGCAAACGGCAAGATCAAACAGTTCTCCAACGCCGGACTCGGCGAAGCGTGGTATGCGCTCGGACTCGAAACGCCGAAGATGCAGCGCGTTCAGCAGCAGCCCCAGTACCGCTACCGCTGATCTGATCTTCATACGCAGAAAACAGCGCCGCATTCGGGAAATGGCGGTCCGCCATCCGGAACCCCGGATGAACATGATCATCCGGGTAAACGACTTTCCCCGTCGGGTCCGGCCAGACGCATTTCCCCGAACCCTTTGCGATACATCCCCGTTCCGGTACGGATCCGGAACTCCGCTTCATCATCTTTGCGGACAAGATACGTTGTCAGTTCTTTTGCAAAATCGTTCATCACGATAACTCTCCTGTGTGATTGGTGATTTCCCGGACGATACGGTCAAGCGTTTTCCGGAACTTTAAAAAGAAAAAACGCGAACCCGGGGAAAAGCGGATTCGCGTAAAAATGTTTTTCCGGAGAAAAATCAGCGGTCGACGCGTGCGCCGGCTCCGCCGACAAGCTTCTCAACCTCTTTGAGGGTCGCCATGCTGGTGTCGCCGGGCGTGGTCATTGCGAGCGCACCGTGCACGGCGCCGTAGTTCACGGCAAGCGCGGGATCATCCTTCTCCATCAGGCCGTAAATCAGCCCGGAGGCGAAGCTGTCGCCGCCGCCGACGCGGTCGAGGATCTCAAGACCGTTGCGCTGAACCGCCTGATAGAATTCGCCGCCGTGCCAGAGGATCGCGCCCCAGTCGTTCACCGTTGCGGTTTTCACCGTGCGGAGCGTGGTTGCGACCGCCTTGAAGTTCGGATACTTGGCGACAACCTGGGCGATCATCTTCTTGAATCCTTCCACGGGAAGCGTGGTGAGCTTTTCATCCGCGCCCGCGACTTCAAAGCCGAGACATGCGGTGAAGTCCTCTTCGTTGCCGATCATCACATCGACGTATTTTGCAATTTCCTTGTTGACTTCCTGCGCGCGCTCCTTGCCGCCGATGCCCTTCCAGAGAGAGGGACGGTAGTTGAGGTCGTAGCTGGTCATGGTTCCGTACTTCTTCGCGGCCTTGAGCGCTTCGATCACAACGCCGGGAGTCGTGTCGGAAAGAGCGGCGAAGATTCCGCCGGTATGGAGCCAGCGGGCGCCGAGCTTGCCGAAAATGAAATCCCAGTCGATATCGCCTTCCTTGAGCTGCGAAACGGCGGTGTTGCCGCGGTCGGAACAGCCGACTGCGCCGCGCACGCCGAAGCCGCGCTCGGTGAAGTTCAGTCCGTTGCGGACGGAGCGTCCGATGCCGTCATAGGGAACCCACTTGATGAGAGAGGCGTCGACGCCGCCCTGAAGAATGAAGTCCTCGACGAGGCGTCCGACCGGGTTGTCGGCGAACGCGGTCACAACGGCCGCGCGTTTGCCGAAGCAGCGGCGGAGTCCGCGCGCCACATTGTATTCCCCGCCGCCTTCCCAGACGCGGAAAGTGCGGGTTGTGTGAATGCGTCCCTCGCCGGGATCAAGACGGAGCATGACTTCGCCGAGGGAGATGATGTCGTAACGGCAGGAATCGGGGGATTTGGTCTGCATGATTCAGTTCCTCACTTCTTGATATACTTGGCTGCGATGGCGACCGCCTGGCGGATGGTTTCATCGTCGCACTTGTTCAGCCAGGTTCCGCCGACGGCGGCGACTTCCGGAATCTGAAGGTAGGATTCGACATTGACGGGTTTCACTCCGCCGGTCGGCATGAACTTCACTCCGAGGTGCTTGTACGGGGCGATGATGGATTTGAGCATCGGGATGCCGCCGCAGGCTTCCGCGGGGAAGAATTTGAGCATCCGGCAGCCGAACTCCATCGCCTGCTCCACTTCGCTCGGCGTGCAGACCGCGGGGAAGAAATCGAGATTGCATTTGACCGCTTCCGCAACGACCTTCGGGTTGAAGCCCGGAGCGACGGCGAATTTCGCGCCCGCATCGAACGCGCGGTGAAGATCGGTAATGTTCAAAACCGTTCCCGCGCCGACGTACATTTCGGGGAAACGTTTGGAAACTTCGCGGATCACCGATTCGGCCGCCGCCGTGCGGAAGGTGATTTCCGCAGCAGGAAGACCGTTTTTGCAGAGCTGTTCGCAGACCGCAAGACCTTCATCAAGCGTGTTCAGGACAAGAACCGGAACAATTTTGATTTTTTCAAGCTGTTCAGAGAGCATGACTGTTTTCCTTTCTGTAAAAATTGCTCACGATGGCAATTTACTGTATGAACACGAAAAAAGCAAGCTCACTTCCGCAAAATGTTCCCGGAATGTTCCTGTTTTGTCAGCTCATAGGAGAATACCGCGCCGGACGGCTGGAAAACATTCAGCTTCGCCGCAAGCGAACCGCCCTTCCGGACAAGCGGAATTTCGTTGAGACGCTTTCCCGCCATATCCACCGCAAACAGACGGTATTTCTCTTCCGGGTCGACGTTCAGCTCGATATCCGCTTCGCCGCGTGCGGCAAGGAACGGCGGAACGCCCCAGCTCTCCATTTTCCGACAGTCCTTCGCGGAAAAACGCATCCGGCTCGCCGCGCTGTCGGTCAGATGCATCAGCAGAACGCGGGCCGACTCCGCAAGCGGCTTTCCGTCCAGAGAAAACGCTCCGAACACGCCGTGCCCTTTCCGGTTTTCCACACGCAGGAACTTTCCGCTGCCGCGCGATCCGGCGGGGAGAACAAACGCTTCGACCTTCGGAGTCACGGCCCGCAAAGTTCCGCGCTCCGGCGTCAGTTCCAACGCTCCGCCGGCCGAACGGAACGTTCCGTCCGGAGCCAGCACCGCAAGACGTTTCCGCAGGACGGGACGGCTGGAGGAGAGCAATTCGCCCTTCACTCCGTTTTCCGATGCGGCAAAACCGCCGACAGGACCGAGCAATCCGAACCTTTCGTATTCCGCGGGGAAGAGTTCTTCAAACGGAATCTGTTTTTTCTCCTCCACGGCAAACCAGAACTCCGGACCAGGCATCGAGTCGAAGCCGCCGTCGAAGAACAACGCCGCGCCCAGCGCGTGCGAACAGAGCTTCACCGGATCCGTCGCGAGATCGAAAAAACCATCCGTGCGGCGTCCGTACTGATACTTCTCCGTTCCGTGCGTGTAGGCGAACTGGAACAGACCGTCCCATCGCTGAAGCGCGCCGTATGCGCCGAACAGAACCGCGGCTTCCGCGCGGAATGGATTCGGGCGTCCGGTATCATACTCCGTCACCATGAACGGCTTGCCGAGCAGACGGCTCGGAAAGAGCCGCGCCGGGCTTTCCGCAAAACGGGAAATTGCGGAAGCGTTCTGCGAAAGAACCGGAAGCTCCCACGCCTTCCCCGCGAATTCGGGATGATTGTAATAATGATGATTTTCGACGAAATCGTACATCATCCGCATCTGCGCAAGTTTCGGACCCACGCCCATGTTCTGATCCGAAAGCGGCTTTTCACAGCCGAGTCCGCGCACGAATTCCTTCATCTGCGCATACCGGCGGTTGTAAAGACGCGTCAGGAACTCCTCGTACGCAAGATTCCGTTCAGCTCCGGCGGGGAGAACGCGTCCGGATTTTGCAAGCTCCGCCTCAAACGCCTTGCGGTAGAGCTTGCGGCAGGCGTCGTTGCACTGATGCTTCGGGAAAATGTTGTCCTCGTTGACCAGACCGAGGCTGATCAGCGCGGGATCGTCCTTCACCGCAAATTTCGTGTACGGGTTCACATGATTCAGAAAATTCGCCGCGGCAACGCGGAAGTTTTCAAACACGTCGTCGCGCAGGAAAAAGAGCGCCTTGTAAACGTCGAAATCGGTAAGACGCCTGTCGATGCCCTTGAGTTCGCCGGCCGGGATGCGGCGCGAAACGAACAGATCGGTCTGCCAGTAAATCCCGCGCCTGGCAAGCGCGGATATGAAATAATCAAGCTGCTCCATCCGCTCCGGATTGAGCTTTGTGGAATCGTGCGGATCCGCGATCAGCGAATCATGATGATGAATGCGCACGGCGTTGAACCCGTGACGCGCCAGGCGGTCCGCCAGGCGGTCCGCCCACTCTTTCGAAACGAACGGAGCCTGCGAACAGATATTGGTCCCGTAGAACCGCGCGGGAACGCCGGGACGGTCGCGGAACTCGAAGCGGCCGTTGCGGACCACGACCGGACCGTACTTGCCCGCGGGAGCGTCCAGCCGGAACGAGAAGTCCAGCGCGCCGCCGGCAACCGGATCTTTGATGAAGTTCAGAACTTTCCACTCTTTGCCGGGAACGACGTAGTGCGGAACCGATGCGATGCGCGGCGCGGCGAAGTCACTCACCGAAGCGGCGACTATTCCCCAAATGGCGTTCCCCGCGGATTCAAACGCGATCCGCGCGAGCGGTTTCGGCTGAAGCGGGAACTGCGAACGGTAAAGCCCGACAAACGAACTGCGGTTCTCTCCCGTCCAGACGACGTCGCCGTTCGGAACGTCGGAAGGCTGCCACCAGTTCCCCGCATCGCGGCCGTTCCGCAAATCAAAACGGTCGGACGAACCGTCGCGGTAAGTCACCGTCACCGTGCCGAGTTCCGCGCCGCCGGACTGCCAGGCGAGCGAGTGAAGCAGATAGAGCCGTCTGCCGCGGACGTTTCCCGCAATCTCCGTCTCCGCCTTCGCGGGGAAATCCGGACGGCGGCGGCCGCGCAGCATGATGCAGCTCTTCTCCCCCTCGCCGACGGTGAAGCGGACACCGTTGAAAAGACGGGTTCCGGGCTTGAGCATCCGAAGGTCGTTGTCGGGTCCCTGATCGGTCCATCCCCCCTTGCCGTCGTTCGGGACGTCGTCGCGCAAACTCATGTTCATGGCGGCGGAAAGATCAAGCGGCGTGCTTTCGGGCGTTTCGCGGCGAAGCCGGATCGCAGCGCCGGCGGGGAACGGCTTCTCCGTTTCGCGGACAAGCGAAATGCGGATTTCAAACGTCGAACCGTTTTTGTAGCAGCGGTTGTCCTGAATCAGAATCTGGAGTCCGCCGGAAAGCACCCAGCTTCCCGTGCGGTCGGTCAGACGCAAATCTTTGCAGTAGCCGCTGAACAGACGCGGCTTTTTCTCCGCGTCCGGCTTGACGGGAAGGAGAATCTCCCTGCCGCCCGCAACGATGGTGCGTCCCCGCCATTCATCGGCGGGAAGCTGGAGATCGAGCACGCCTGAACGGAGCGGGGTTTCCGAATCGAACGATGCGCGGAAGGAGTAACGCCAGTTCCGTTCATCAAGCTTTGCGAGTTCCCCGAGCGAAATGCCAGGAGGACAATCCGGCAGACGCAGTTCGATCTTTGCGCGCTCCTGATTAAGTTCGACGGGGTGAAAGAACCGCCGTTCGGGACCGCCCTGGCGGTAACCGCGCCACTTCGGAGTGAAGACGACGAATTCAAGTTTATGCTCGCCGAACCGCAAAGTCCCCGTGCGGTCGAACAGAACGTTTTCCGCGAAAACCGCAACGGAGGAAACGAGAAGCGGAAGAATCCATTTCAGCTTCATGATCAGTCCTCCGGCTTCCAGTTCTTGTCGGATTCAAGAATGAACTTGTAGAAGAAATCGCTGCCCTGTTTCCCGACAACCGGAGTGCGGACAGTCGCGGCATGAAGATCGGTGTAGACGACGTTGCAGTCGTGCAGTCTGTTGTGCCGCGCGAACGGAACGCCGAACCCGTTGGTCTGCCGGGTGTTGGTCACGCGGATATGTCCCTCGCTGGATGTATCGGGAGCCTCTACGTTGCATTTGACCGTTTCCGCAATCAGGACTTTCTGCGACGCGCGCTTCACCTGCGAGAGTTTGTACGTATCCGTCACAGATTTCTGATATGCCCAGTTCATTCCGAACACAATATTCTGCCAGAGCCACCAGTTCAGGGTTTTGTGGTTCGCAAGCGGTTTGAACGTATCCGTTGTGACGGAGGGACAGACGAGCAGTTTGGAATCCATCATTTTGTTCAGAACCAGCGTCTTCGCCCAGCCGGTCTGCCCGGCGTCGTTGTTGGACTTGTTGTGCCAGACAATCGGGAAATGTTCATCGTAATCGTTCTGGTACATGGAAACGCTGAGCCCCATCTGACGGCTGGCGTTCGCGCATTGAATGGTTCTCGCCTTTTCCCGTGCGGAATTCAGCGCGGGAAGAAGCAGCCCTGCGAGGATGGCAATCACGGCAATTACCACGAGGAGCTCCACAAGGGTAAACCCTGTACGGATCTTCTTTTTGCAACGGTTCATTTTGTTCCTTTCTTATTTTATTTTCTGAAGTTCATAGGCAAATACGGCACCGGAGGGCTGAAACACTTTCAGAATTGCGCCCAAACCATCGTTTTTCCGCACGAGCGGAATTTCGTTGAGACGCTTTCCCGCCGTGTTGACAGCGAACAGACGGTACTGTGTTCCAGGCTCCGGACTCAGCGTGATTTCCGCTTCGCCGCGCGCGGCGAGATACGGAAGCGTACCCCAGCTGTCGAGCTGTTTCATATCCGATGAAGCGAATCTGGTTTTCGTCCGGTGCGAATCGGTCAGATGAAGCAGAAGAATCCGGTCCGTTTCCTTCAGCGGGCGGTTGTCCGTCGAAACAGCCGCGACAACGCCGCGTCCGGTCAGGCTTTTTGCGGAAAGGAAAACGCCTTTCCCGCTCCTGCCCGCAGGCAGGACGAACGCCTCGCAGACATCGGAAACCGCACGGAAAGTCTGCGCATTCCGGTTCAGCTCAATGCGTCCGTCCAGACTGCGGAAGATGCCCTTTTCCGCTTCAAAACGGTTTTTGTCGATCAATCCCGACCGTACGATGCGGGCGATGAGGTCATCTTTTCCCGGGGCGGCGTCGAACACCGGAAGACGCGGGAGAGAATCTTTCGGGAAGGCCGTTCCGGGATTGAGTATCGCAACGGTATCCCGCGGCAGGAACTTTTCCGCCTCCGTCTTCCTTCCGACGACCACCCCGACCCGCGCAATCTGTCCGAGCAGGGAGATCGAACCGTTGAACGGGGTTTCAAACGGGATTTCATCGTGCGCAGTCAGCCGCACGGCAAACGCCTTGTCCGCGGGCGGAATGCCGTTCCGCGAAAACAGTGCGCCGCCGATGCGCACGCCGAGACTCTTCACCGGATCGACCGCGATATCGAAGAAACTGCCCGGAGCATTTTCCTTCATGATCCGCTCCTCTCCATGCGAATAGGCGAACTGGACGAGCATATCCCATCCCTGCAGTCCGCCGTATGCGCCGATGACCGGAGCGCCTTCCGCGCGGAAACGGTTCGGATACGCATAGTCCCACTCCGTCACCGCGAACGGCTTGCCGAACAGACGCGAACTCGCGAGGTGCCACGGAACGGGGAACGAACCAGCAAGCGCGGAGGTCTGCCCCGAAAGCGACGGCAGCTGCCATGGAGTCCGCGCAAACGCCGGGTGATTGCTGTAGCCGTGCACATCCACATAATCGTAATCACGCCGCATCTGCGAAAGTTTCGGCGTGGTTCCCATATTCTGATCCGTCAGCGGACATTTGAGTCCGAGCGAACGCACGAATTCTGTCATCTGGGCATAGCGTTTTTCGTAAGTTTCGGTCAGGAAGCGTTCAAACTGGCGGGTGCGCTCGCCCGGACCGACGTTCCGCGGCAGATTGTTCGCCGCGCGCCACTGCGCGAAACGCTCCTCGTAGAGCTTGCGGGTGAACGGCTCCGACGCCCAGCAGGACTTGATGTTGCCTTCGTTGATGATGCTCACCGAAACAAGCGCGGGGTCGTCTTTCAGCGCGACACCCGTGTAGGGGTTGACATGCGCAAGATAGTTCCGGACATGCGTCTTCCAGTTTTCCCACACCGAATCCAGAATCCAGAACATCGCCTTGTAGGAACCGATGTTCGTGAGACGTCCCGGATACTCGGGGATCTCCCCGGCGGGGAGACGGCGCGAAATGTAAAGGTCGGTCGTCAGGTAGATTCCGCGTTTCTTCAGGCAGTAAATCAGATAATCGAGCCTGTCGTTTTTCTCCGTATCCAGTTCATATGTCCGGTCCTTGCGTCCGATTCCGCCGTCATGATGATGGATGCGGACGATATTGAATCCGTACTGCGCCATGCGGTCGGCGAACCGCTCCGCCCATTCGCGGGGCAGGAACGGTCCGGCGGAACAGAGATTCGTTCCGTAGAACCGCTGCGGAACTCCTGGCTTGCCGCGGAACTCGAAGTGTCCGTTACGGATCACCACGGGACCATGCTTCCCCGCGGGGGCGTCGAGCTTGCCGGAGAAGTCGAGAACCGACCCGGGAAGAACATCGCGGAAGAAGTCGACCGGTTTCCAGTCTTTCCCCGCCGTAATGTAAAACGGCACGCTCATGAAGCGCGGCGGACGCTCGTTTCCGACCGATGCGGCGACGATCATCCAGACAGCCCGGTTGGCGGATTCAAATTCAACTTTGCGGATTCCCTTCTCCTGAACCGGATACACGCTGCGGTAGAGCCCGACATACGAACTGCGGTTTTCACCCGTCCAGACCACTTCGCCGTTTGCGCGCGGGCTGGGGCCCCACCAGTTGCCGACGTCGTAGCCGTTGCGCGGCCGGATGATTTCCGTCGTGCCGTCCTCATATGTAAGAATCACCTTCCCGAGCTCGGGCGCGGAGGTTCCCCATGCGGTTGCATGAAGCAGGAAAAGCCAGCGTCCTTTCACTCCCGGAGCGACCGCCGTTTCCGCTCGGACGGGCATGTAGTCGCGGGCGACTCCGGCGAGAACCAGACAGGAGCGTCCGCCGTTTTTCGCGGGATCAATGATGTCGAATTCTGTTCCGTGGAACATCCGGAGCCCGGGTTTGAGCATGCGCAGATCGTTCTCCGGCCCCTGGTCGGTCCAGCCGCCCTTGCCGTCGGATGCGGTTTCGTCGCGGAATCCCATGTTGACCGCCTTGCGCAGATCAAGCGGTGTGCTGGAGTACGGACGATATGTGAGTTTAAGATGAAGCTCCCGAACGCTCTCTTCCGTCTTCTGCATACGCATCAGCAGACTGAACGTTTTTGTTCCCGGCCGGTAATCGTGAAGATTGAAATAAACCGGCTGTCCGCTTTCGATCACCAGCGAACCGTTGTCGCACGGGATTTCGATTTTCCGCGCCGAACCGCTGCTCAGAGAAAGATTCTTTTTTTCCAGCGGAAGACGGAACGGCTTGCCGTCGAACACGAGGGAACGTCCCGCAAACGTATTCGCGGGGATTGCGGCGCGCAATGTAAAATTGTATTTGACATTGCGAAGCGTGAAATCATATGTGTACTGATTTTCCGCGACTCTCCGGAGCTCCCCGGGAAACGGGATTTTCTCCGAGTCCGACAGCAGGACTTCGCCCGCACTGCTCCAGAGCCCCGCCTTCGGATCGCGCTCCAGTTTATCGAGCTTCCACTCTTTCGCGCTCCCCTGCGTACAGTTCCGTCTGTTCGCATAGTTGTCTCCGCAGAAGAGGAGTCCCGCCGCGTCAAGTCTTCCCTTGACGTCGAGCGAAACGGGCGCCGCCGCGAGCACGGCGGAAAACGCAAAACAAAGCAGAGAAACGGCAAATCCGCAATTCATGTCCGACATTCTCCTTTTCCTCAGTTGTTGATTGGTGTATATTCCGCCGTATCATAGGCGAAATCCCAAGGTTTGGTTTTGAAAATCATCTTCATTGCGCTCCTCGACATCGCCGAAGCCGAGCCGCCCGCCTGAACCGTGTTCACCGTGGAGGCACTGTGTATCAGCCACGGACGCGACTTCACATCATAGGTGAATTTGAAAAAGCCGTCGCCGAGGAAACGTCCCTGCGCATCCCGCGCGGATGCCTTGCGCACATCGACGAGCATCAGCAGATCGGCGGGGCTTTTCCAGAGTTTCGCCCAGCGGGCTTCCGACAATCCGCCGCCCTGATGACGGATGCTGTACGGCGCATGGCGGACCACCCCGCTCCCCGAGTAGCTCGCGGCCGCCCCCTGATACGCGAAGTCCAGATTGTAGCCGTAAGTGTAGACAAGCGGACGGTTGTACGAATAATTTCGCGGATCGCCGGAGTTCGGACAATGGAAAACCGCATACGGATTTTCTTTTTTCAAATCCTTCGGAAGATACCCGGCCTGCGAAAAAATGGTTCCCCAGTTGAGTCCGGAATCCGTCTGCACCCAGACATACCCGTTGAAATCGTTCGCGTACATGTGGATAATCTGTCCGCACTGCCGCATATTGCTCAGGCATTGAATCTGCTGAGCCTTCTGTCGAGCCTTCCCGAGCGCAGGCAGAAGCATCCCGGCGAGGATGGCGATCACGGAAATTACAACAAGGAGCTCCACAAGGGTGAACCCGTTGGATTTCCCCTTGAGGCGTAAGATGTTTTTACGGCTGTTCATGGCTTACTCCCCCTTCTCTGAATTTATTCCCCGTCATAAAGGTTCCGGCAAAACGTTCCATCCGCAGAGGCAATGACTTTTTCAATGCCGGGCGTTCTGTTTTTTTCTCTTCCATCGCTCTTCCTCCCCTGTGTTTTCACCTCGTATCGTTTGCGTTGATTCGCGTTTGATCAATTTTGCGGGAACGGCGATGGAACGTACGGGGGATTCGGGATTCCGCATCCGTTCCAAGGCAAGTTCGACAACGGCTTCCGCAAACAGCTCCAGGTTGGAATCAATCGTTGACAGGGCGGGATAAACGCACGAGCAGAACTCCGCATTGTCCTGTCCGACCAGAGAAATCTCTTCCGGAATTTTCTTTCCGCGGCGCAAAAGTTCGGAACAGAGGGAAAGGGCGCAGAAATCGTTCTGAAGCAGAAGAGCATCGAATCCGCGCGCGATCACCTGTTCCGCAATCGAAGCGAATATCCGGCGTTTCTCTTCCGTCGAATCCGGCAGGGGCGGCAGGGAAAGAATATTCGCCTCCAGCGCGGGGAACAGCGAAAGAAACGCAGAACGGCGGGCGCGGAGCGTGTCATACGCCTCGTAGTTTTCCGCAAGAAGAAGCGCGGGATTTTTCCGTTTTTCGCATGCAAACTGTGCGGCGGCTTCCGCATATCCGCTCGCGATATCGCTGTAAACCGAAGGATAGCCGTCGACCGCTTCGCCGCCGTAGAAAACAATCCGTCCGAGCTTCTTCAGCTCCTCGCTCGCATCGTTGGCAGGAGAAACGACCGCATCCACACCGTACTGAAAAAGCGTGCGGCAGGCGAGAAGCAGCTTCTCCGGATTGTCATGGGTTTCCGCAACCAGAATCCGGTAGCCGCGGCGGTCCGCCTCGCGCTCAATCGCGGCAAGCTGACGGAAACGGACTGCCGCATCCTCGCTGTCGACCAGCACGCCGATCGTATGCGAAGACTGGCCGGAAAGCTTCTGCGCGGAGAAATTCGGGATGTACTTCATCTCCTTCGCAATCGCGAGAATCCTCTCCCGTTTCTCCGGAGAAACCCGGATGTTCCCTTTCGTCCCCCCGCTCAGAACCGCCGAAACGGTCCCCTGGGAAACCCCCGCCCGCTTTGCTATATCCGCCAGTCTCACCATAAACAATTCTCCATGATTAAACGCTTTATTAAATTATACAGCAAAACTCCGTTTTTGTCAAGAGGGGAAAAGAAAAATTATTGAATTTTCGCTGAAAACCGTTCGCGATACCGGCAATGCAGACAGAGCGGTTCGCGGATTTCTCCGCGCTGGAATGCATTGCGCATCTGCTCGAAGCGGCGGGAAAAGAGAATTTCCTTCAGCGGCTTTTCCGCGGCGTTTCCGAAATTCATCACACCGTCCGCATCCAGGCAGCACGCGGTCACTTCGCCCGTGCAGAGAACCCCGAACTGGCGGCGTCCGCCGTGACAGAATCCGCGCGGGAAGCACGCCGGAGAATCCAGCGACGGCCACTCAAACGAGCGGTCCCGGTGCAGGGAAAGCCGGACCGCAAGCGGCACACTCCCGAACCGCCCAAGAAAACCGGTCAACTCCACGCCGTACCGGGCGGCAAGGCGGGCGCATTCCGTTTCAAAACTGCCGACATTCCAGAGACGGTAATTGACGCGCAGATTCGGGTTGACGGAACGGAGCGAATCGCAGAACCCGCAGATTTCATCGAGCGTTTCCGAGGGGAGCCCCGCATGAAGGGAAATATTGAGCTGATGAAAAACCGGATTTTCGAGCTGCGCCGCGTTCCCGCACCCGAACAGCGTTCCGTTGGTCGTCATGCAAAGCGGCAAAGCGGCGTCGGCGGCAATCCGGGTGAATTCGGGAAGCGACGGGTGCAGCAGAGCCTCTCCCATGATATGCAGATACGCCTGATCCGCGAGTTCCGCCACCTGCGGAACCAGACGGGCGAAGAGCTCTTCGCTCATCCGCGCGGGCGGACGCCGTGTCCCGGAGCAGAAGGAACAGTTCCGGTTGCAGACGTTCGTCAGCTCCAGATAGGCGGTGCGGAAACGCTTCGACATTCCGGCTTATTTGTTCGTTTTGAGGGACACCGGGTCTTTGAGAAGCGCTTCTTCAAGTTCGCTCTGCGAAAGGATCAGCGCCTTGACCGGCTTCCATCCGGAGAAATTCCGTTCCGGAGATTCGCCCGTCACGACCAGTTTTTTGCCGGAAAGCGGACTCGTCCAGATCAGGGAGATCTGCACTTTCCGTCCGGGCGCGCCCTCTCCGGTGCGGATGTAATCCATCCATTTTTTGACTTGAGCGTCGCGGTTCGGTTCTTCAACGGGCGTCAGATGAAATTCTGTCGCGGAGACCATAGGCTCGTTGAAGCGGATTTCGTTGATGTCTCCCGCCTCAAGCTCGGGAAAGAAATTCGCGATGAAATTGACCGACGTTTTTTTTGCGTTTTCATACGCCGTGTCCGCAGGGATGAAATGTTTGCAGACGACCTGATTCGGGGTCCATCCGCGCTGAGTGCGTTCACCGGTTCCATCCACGACGAGCGAGAATCCGGACTTCGGCAAATGCCAGACGAACGCGGTGTGCATGAGGTCGTATTTATTGGATTCGCGCACCTTCCGGCTGTCGAAACGGTTCGGGCCGTGTCCGATCGGAGAAAATTCGGGACTTGCATACGCGGAAATCATTTCCGACATCAGGATCGGGTCGTTGTAGCGCACGAAGTTGCGGTCGTTTTCAGGCAGATCGCGGCTGTTTTTGAGAGCGTATTCGCGCGCCCGTTCCGCGGCGGCCGTCCGCCAGTCTGTCCGGCATCCCGCCGCCACCAGAAGCAGCGGAAGAAAAAGCAGAGATATTTTTCCGAAAGTCATCATCAGTTCCTCGATAATTTTTTCATTAATATAGTCCGCTTTCAGAAGTTTTAAAGTCTGCGGAGAAAAAAAAACGGCGGACCGGACGTTTCCGGTCCGCCGGAAA
>URNE01000020.1 GCA_900549045.1 uncultured bacterium
CGTCTGCGTGAAGCCGGCGGTGTCAAGAAGGACGAAGAATGGCCTCTTAAATTGATTTCCATTAAGGAAAAAACTCCGACGCTCCTTGGCGTAAAGCAGGGAAGCTACCAGTATTATGATTTCGAGCTCGTTCTGGAAGCCGCTTCCTTCAAGGAAGATGCGAAAGAGGGGGCTGAAGCGAAGGTTTACTCCGCGATGAACACAATCCGGAAGCTGATCAATACCTTTCAGACCGCTTACAAGGACAATGTAGTCTATCTGATCCGGAATATCGCGATGGAGCGTGCCGATGAAGTGAATGTTGAAGATTTGATTGATCCGCAGACGAAAAATCCGCTGCTTCTTCTAATTGAACAGTTTCAGATTCTTGGATATGAGCTGAAGGAATCGGATGCCTATATTCTGGCGGCGACTTACGGTCGTCCGATGATCGGCGGAGAGAACCGGATCAAGGTGACCATGACGGTTCGCATGGTGTTCTATACGGGAAATCAGTTACAGCGCATTGAGCAGAAGAACTAAAGGAAAGGCGGAATTGATATGAACCTGTTGAAGAAACATTACGAGAAGTTCATCCTGGCGGCTCTTCTGCTGATATTCATTCTCCTGCTGGGCTTCCAGATCGCCGTCATTCTGCAGGCGAAGGACCTTGAAATTAACGCGGTTCTCGGCGTCAAACCTCCGAAGCCGGGGTATCCCCGTCAGCTGGATTTTTCCAAGCCGGAACTTACGCATAAGATGATTTTCGATTCGGAAAAGGCAATTTGGCTTGATGACCCGGCAAAAGCACAAGCCAATGATCTCTGTCAGGCGGAGGCGCTTACCCGCTGCCCGCACGGACCACATCTGATCCCTCCTTCCGACTATCCGAAAATGCGTGCGGCAAAGCCCGGAATCTGTTCCTTCTGCGGAAAAAGGATCAAAGTTCTCATTCCTCCCGGAAACATCAGTGAAGAGGACTCGGACGGAGACGGCATTCCCGATAAGGTGGAAAAGCGATGGGGACTGGATCCGAAGAACCCTGCCGATGCGGAACAGGATCTTGACAACGACGGATTCACCAACCTCGAAGAGTACAGGGCTTCCACCGATCCGAAGAATCCGAAGAGCCGTCCGAACTATGCGAAGAAGCTCTTCTATGAAACGGTCGAAAGAGAACCTCTCGGCATGTGGATCGCTCAGATTTCCTATCCGAACGACAAGGCGGATGTCAAGGACTGGACCGTTTCCATTGCATATTACAGAGAGCTTGACAAGCGCAATCCGCGCAGGAAGAAACAGTACAACGACTTGAAGATCGGCGATACTTTCAAGATCGGCGAGAAAACCTACATCATCGACCGTATCGCGAAAGAGCTGAAATACAATGCGAAGATGTACCGGACGGACAACCTTTCCCGCGTATTCATCCACGAGTATAATCCGAAGACCAAAGAGAAAATCGGGCTTCCGATCTCGGGACAGATTGCGACGATCAAAGGCAGAACGGTCAACGGCGAAATCGTCAATCCGAAACAGCGGGTGACCTTCTATTTCGAGGTTGACAATCTCACGTTTGTGCAGTATGTCGGTGATAAGTTTACGCTGGGCGACGAGCGGCGCGGCGAAGATGTTCTGGAGCTGGAAGATGTTGTGAACAACGTCGTCCGGGTCAAGACTACGACAGGTGAACGCATTGAAATCAAGCGTACCGAGCACAAGGCGCCGGGCATTCCGGGAAACATGTTCGAGAACGGACCGGAAATGCCGCCGCGCCGAAATGTGCCGCCGCGTCCCGGTTTGCCGTCGTTTGGAAACAACAGATAAAATCAGAATAAAAACATATTTGGAGAAGAGATACTATGAAAAGACTGTTGAAAGCCGGCTTTCACGCACCGTCTGCCATGACGCTGAAGTTCGCGTTATCTCTGGTTCTCTCCTGTGCGTTCCTTCCGGGATTGGACGCTGCGGATTACGCAGACGCCGAAGCCCAGGAGACGGTCAGGCGCGATACCAGGATAGACTCGGTTGACCCTCTGCTGGCGGAGGCTGTCCAACTGAGAAATGAGGGGAATTTCAGAGGCGCCGTCGAAAAGTGCGAGACTGCGCTTCGGAAAATCAACGAGATGAACCTGGGCGAAGGTCCTTTTGTCATTGCAAAGAAAAATATGGTCGTTGAGCTTCGGAACAACATCCGCGGTCAGTGGGGCGGCCAGCTGATTCTGCAAGCCAGAACCCTGATTCAGGACGCCTATTCCGGCGCAGCGAAAGATACAGCCGCTTCCAGCGAAAACGCCAAGAAAGCGATTGAGCTCGCCCGTACCGCCCGGCTGGAATCCCCGACCTCCATGGAGGCTGCGGATCAGATTATCAAGATGGGCGAAAAACTGTTGAATTCCAACAACTATGTTGAGAAGAGCACGCTTGAAACCCTGGATCCCGACAACGCCTCCCGCAAGGAGCAGATCGCGGTTTACCTGCGTGAAGCGGCGATCTTCTACAAAAGCAAGCAGTATGCAAAAGCGCGTGATGTGCTGGAGCGGGTGCTGATCCTCGACCCATACAACGAAAAGGCCGTCTATGACCTCAAGAAGGTTTATCAGCGTCTTTACCGTATCGCGGAACTGCGCAGAGAGAACGACATCCTTGAACACCGGAGCGAATCCGAATGGAAGTGGAACAATTCGTTCCTTCCGCGCGGCGACCAGCTCGTCGATGACCGCGGGCCTCAGGAGGCCGTTCACGAGGGCAAGGCAAAGATGTATGAGAAACTCCAGACCATCGTCATCCCGAGCGTCGAATTCACCGATCAGAGCATTACCACAATCGTAAGCGCCCTGACCAAACTGAGCAAGATGCACGACCCCGAAGGCAAAGGCGTTATCATCGTCTATTCTCCCTCCGACAAGGACATGCAGGAAGTTTCCCTGAGCTTCACGAATATCCCGGTCGGTGAGATCATCCGCTACCTCTGCCAGTACACAAAGCTGAAATACAAGGTCGAGGATAATGCGGTGCGTATCGCATCGGAAGGAATTGACGATATGGATACGCGTTATTTCAAAATGCGCTCCGCCGTCTACGCCCGCCTGACCGGACAGAAACTTGCGGAAAGCAGCAAGAAATCCGATAAGAAAACGCTTCAGCTCGGTGAAACGTCCAGTACCAGCAAAGATGATTTCTTCGACGATATCGCCAAAGGCGAAAAAGCCGAAAGACAGGTCGATGCGAAAACCTCTCTGGAAGCTCTGAAGAAATATTTCGAGGTCCGCGGCATCCGTTTCGATGCAGGCGCAATGATCGCTTACGATGAACGAACCGGCCGTCTGACGGTCAAGAACACTCCGGACAATCTGCGGGCAATGGAGAACCTCCTTCGCGAAATCGATATTGTGACTCCGCTGGTTCTGATTGAGGCGAAGTTCCTCGAAATCAACGTTACCGATCTGGAAGAGCTCGGTTTCGACTGGACCATGACGCGCGACAACAGCAATCCGAAATGGATGACCGGCATCGCGAATTCTGAAACGGGAAAGATTCCGTTCGACGGAGCCCAGATGTTTGAAACTCTGGTCCGTCACTACGGCGGAACGGATACAATCGGCACGACCGATTCCTCAGCCAATCCGGCGGCGCTCATCAACAATCTGAACATCATGCCGAACTTCGGTCCGAACGGCGCTTACAACGTCTTCCTGACCGTCAACGCAATCGACCAGAGCGACCGCGCCGAAACCCTTTCCGCGCCGAAACTGATCGTCGTTTCCGGTCTGAATGCGACAATTGAGTTCGCCAAGCAGATGTACTTCCCGGATTCGTGGAACGATCCTGAGGTTACCACTTCGAACAACACCTACCTCTATACGCCGCCGTATCCGGATTTCGGAGACGCGACTTCGGTCGGTGTGACGTTCTCGGTTACCCCGTACGTCGGTCCCAACAACCACACGATCGAGCTGACCCTCACCCCGAAGATTCTGGATCTTGTCGGATGGACGGAATACCAGTATGACATTATCATCGGTTCCACCCGTTCGCAGCGCGCGGCAATGAAAATGCCGGAACTCGCGGTCCGCGAAATCGATACCCGCGTGAAGGTTTACAACGGCGAAACGATTGTTCTCGGCGGCATTCTGGAAGATTCTTCCGCGCAGCTGGATGACAAGTTCCCGTTCCTCGGCGACGTTCCGCTGCTCGGCCGTCTTTTTGCGACGCAGGCGCACCGCCAGTCGAAGCGCAATCTGATGATTTTCGTTACAACCCGCATCATGAACCTCGACGGTGTTCCGGTTAAAACGAATACCGACAACGGGCTCTTCGACTTCAACAGGTGATAACGATGAAAAACTATATGAACCATTCGGAGGACACAATGTTAAAGGCTCATCTCCCCAAAGCCTGCGTGGCTGCGGCACTTCTGTTCTCGGTTTCGATGTCTGCTGAAGCACAGTCTGCAACGGACGGCGCAACCCCGGGTGAAGATGTCTCCCTGCAGGCCGCCTACAACGCCGCGGCATCCAAATACGCATTGGATTTTGATATAACGGAACTGACCGCGAGTCAGGTAATGGCCAAGGCGGATGCGCTGGTTCGCGAAGCCGGAAAAGCTTATCAGTCCGGAGCTTATCAGAAAGCGGTTGGACTTTATCTTAAGACAATTGCCATTCTGAAGAAACTGCCGGAGAATCCGGAGGTTCTCCGCAAGGCGGAAAACTGCCGTCAGGCCATTTCCGCCTGCTATTACTTCTGGGCGGAAAAACTCTATTTCGATGCTCAGGCTTCCACCGATGCAAAACAGTATGAACAGGCTGTCGACCTTTGCAGGAAAGCCGCCGAAGTCTGGCCGGCCTCCAAAAATAAAATGGAAGAGATGATCGCCAGAATTTCCAAGCTGGCGGCTTCCGCCGAATATACGAAGAAGGTCTCGCCCGAAGCTGTCGATCCCGGACAGCCGGCACGGCTTTACAGCATCGACGTCCTGCTGCGCCAGGGCGACGTCCTCTACCGTGACAAGCAGTGGGACAAGGCCCGCGACAAATACGAAGAAGTGATCGCGATTGATCCTTACAATATTGCCGCGATTGATGCGATCCGCAGAGTCAATCTCCAGCTTCTCAAGAGTGCAAAGGCGCGCAAGTCACTTACGGAAGAGGAATACAAGACGGAAGCCGAATGGAAGTTCCTTTCCCCGCTTCCTCCGAAGGTCACTTTCTCCGGAAAGTCCGCGACGGACGACGGTCCTGTCAAGAAGGATGTCGGCCAGTCTTCCATTCAGGACAAGCTGAAAAACATTATTATCGACCGTCTTGAGTTCGAGGAGGTTGAAATCCCGGTTGCCTTGCGCTATCTGAGTCAGAAGGCAAAAGAGGGCGATACGTCGGAGACGGATCCTGCGAAGAAGGGAATCAACATTTTCCTGCTTCCGGAAGCCGAACCGGCGGAAGGGAGCGCGCGGAACGCGAACGCGGAGAATGCGGACGATTCCGAAGAGTCCTCCGGACGCAAGATCTCGATGACCGCGGATTCCATTTCCCTCGGTCAGGCGCTCAACTACATCTGCCGTACCGCGAACCTGCGGGTCAAAGTGGAACCCTATGCGGTGATCATTGCTCCGCCGGGAGTTGCGCTTGAGCAGATGGAAACCCGAATCTATCCGATTGAAAAAGAGGTGGTCGACAGTCACATCGCCAAGGCGGCGGAAGAACAGGGAGGGGATTCCTCCTCGCTGAAGATTGATCCGCTTTCTCTCTTCCCGCAGGTGTCTTTCGCGGAAGAGGGTGCGCAGATTGTCTACGATCCGGGCATCAGCCGTCTGTTTGTGACGAACACGGCGGAGAATCTCCAGAAGGTGGAAGAACATCTGAAAATTCTGAACTCTGTTGATCCGCAGGTCCTGATTCAGACCAAGTTCGTGGAAGTCCATATGAACGACCTTGAAGAACTCGGATTCCAGTATCTGTTCTCCAGACAGAACTCCAATGTCGAGTACGTAAAAAAGGATAATCTTCAGCACTACATCGCCGGAGACGGTCAGCTTCCGGATTATCCGATCAACATTTATCGGCCTGCAAGCTCCAGCTCCACGCCGTCTTCAACAACGCCTGCCGGAAACTGGTACAAGTACTCCTCGACGTTTACGAACGGCAAGGACAGCGCATCATCGCTTCCATCCGAATTCTATTACACGAAGGCTCCGGTCGGAGACAAATCGATATCCTTCGACCAGAATTCACAGGTGGTCAGAAGCCTGAGAGATGTGTCGACGACAGGAAGAAACTCTGTTCAGGACAGGCTCTTCAACTTCGCGCACTACAACAAATACGGATACAAGGTCCAGGCGACGATAAACGCTTTGGATCAGGCGGATTCCTCCGACATGCTGGCGTGTCCGCGTCTGACGACGATGAACGGCTACGAGGCCGTCATCGCGATGGTGACCGAGCGTTACTTCCCGGACGAGTGGTCCGATGCGGAAGTCGGAACTCTTTCGACCGGCAACACCACGGTTCCGCTGCTGACTCCGTCGGTTCCGGAATTCGACGAGGCGGAACGTCTCGGCATTGAACTCCGTGTCCGTCCGCGCGTGGATGACAACTACACGATTTCGGTTGCGATGACCCCGAGCATCCGCACATTCGTCGACTGGGTTGACTACAGCTACGAGCTCAGCACGGAATCCAACGGGGCTCCGTACTACTACAGGAACATCCAGAAGATGCCGATCATCGAAGTCCGTTCCGTGAACACCTCGGTGCAGTGCTACGACGGCGAGACGATCGTTCTCGGCGGCATCATTACGGACAAGACGACGGGCATTGACGACCGTTACCCGATTCTCGGCAATCTGCCGCTTGTCGGACGTCTCTTCCAGTCGAAGTCGAAGAATTCCTCGAAGGTCAATCTTCTGATCTTCCTGACCTGCCGTCTGATCAACCCCGACGGTTCGCCGATCCGCGAGCGCGAAATGAGAGGTTTGCCTCCGTTCCGTTACTGATCGGTCTCAGACTGAAGTCTTTTATCCGGCGGCTCTTCTGCGAAAAACAGAGAGCCGCTTTTTTTTGAATTTGCAGCAGAGGAGTTTCAATGATGCAGAACCGGAATCCGCATTCCATGATGTTCGGTCTCGGACTTGATTCCGCGGATGAGCACAAACGCATTACAAAAGGGGAGAATTTTGTGCTGGTCGGCGGTTCGGAGGAGACGCATGAGCGCATGACCGAAACCGCAATCAAGGTAAATGAAAAGCTTTCCGCCCGGGGCAAGACGCTGGATACCGTCGGGCGTGAGGAATTTTTTGATATCGTTTCCGAGAGTTTGGAGTAAGTTTTATTTCAGCGCCGCGCTTCGGCGCAGGAAGCCCGCGCCGAAGCGTTCGAATGCGGCGCGTTCCAGAGCTTCCCGGTGGCGCGGATGCGCAATGCTGATAAGCAGCGCGGCGCGTTCCTGAAGCGTTTTGCCGTACAGATTGACAACGCCGTATTCGGTCGCCACGTAGTGTACGAGGTGGCGCGGCGTGGCGATGCCGGCGCCCTGTTTGAGAAAGGGAACGATTTTGCTTTCCGCTTTTCCTGTTTCCGAAGCAATGGCGATGATCGCTTTTCCGCCTTTGGAGCGCGACGCTCCGTAGATGAAGTCGAGCTGGCCGCCGACGCCGGAATACATATAGGGTCCGAGCGAATCGGCGCAGACCTGACCGGTGAGGTCGATTTCGAGTGCGGAGTTGATGGCAACGACATTGTCGTTCCGGGCAATGATGAAGGGATCGTTCGTGTAGCCGATGTCCTTCATGAGAACGAGCGGGTTGTTGTCGATGAAATCATAGAATTTCTGGGAGCCCATCATGAAGCTTGTGACGAGCTTGCCGCGGTCGATTTGTTTGCGGGCGCCGTTGATGACGCCTTCTTCGACGAGGGGCATGACGTTGTCTGAGAACATTTCCGTATGGATTCCGAGGTCGACATGATCCTTCAGCGAGGAGAGAATGGCGTTCGGAATGGATCCGATGCCCATTTGGAGGCAGGCGCCGTTGTCGATAAGTTCCGCGCAGTTGCGGCCGATTGCAAGATCCAGTTCGGTCGGCGGGGGATTGACAATCTCCATGAGCGGGTGATTGTCCATGACGGCGTAGTCGATTTTGCTGTAGGGGATCAGGGCGTCGCCGAGGGTTCGGGGGGCGCGTTCGTCCACGACGGCAATGACGGTTTTCGCCATCTCGACGGCGGCAAGTGTAATGTCGACTGAAACGCCGAGCGAGACGTAGCCGTGCTGGTCGGGCTTGGTGACTTTGATGAGCGCGACGTCGCATTTGAAGACTCCCGAGCGGTAGAGGGCCTGGGTGTCGCTGAGTCCGACCGGGAGATAGTCGCTGACGCCCTCCCGGATGCTTCTGCGGTTGTTTGCTCCGGCGAAGAACGCATCGGGGATGAAGACTCCGGCGTAGCGTTCTTCGGTGTAGGGAGCTTTCCCGAAGGTCATGAGCTGGACGATGCGGACGTTTTGCAGTTCGCCGGCGTCGCCGCGGCGGCAGAGCGCCTCGACGAGGAGTTCGGGCGAATTGGCAAACCCGCTTAAATAAAGAGAGTCGCCGGATTTGATGACGGCGACAGCTTCATCGGGCGAAACGACCTGGGGAATTTTTCTCATGAGCGGGATTCTCAGATGCTGCGGAACCAGCCGGTGACGTTTTCGACGGCTTTCGGGTTGCCCGTCGCCACTTCGTCGCGGTAGAATCCGACGACTTCGTGTTCGAGTTCTTCGGAGGTCATTTTCTTTCCGGTGAGTTCGCCGACGATTTTGAGAAGGTCGTGCCGGGTGAAATCATAATTGTCTTTTTTGATGATTTCTTTGATTGCATCGACGGATTCGGCTTTTCCGAGGCTTGCCTGGAATTCTTCGTCTGCCATCAGTCTCATGCAGAATGCTCTGGCGCTTTCAACGGACATGTGAGTTCTCCTGTTAGTTTTTTGTTATGACGGTAAAATAACCGCATTCGCGGATAAATTCAAATGCTGTTGACGGAAAATCAGCCAAAAAGTTTGCGCGCAAGGTCGAACGAGGTGAATATGCCGGTCTGTGTCCCGTCTGCGTCAAGAACCGCAAACATGGCGGAATCGGTTCCTTTGGTCTGCTTCAGAGCTTCGCCGAGCGGAGTTGAGGCGGGAATTCCGATCAGAGGGAGCATGCATTCCGCCGCATTGCGCCGGGTCCACTCCTCTTCGCGGATTGCGAACATGGCATGATAGGCGGAGAAGACTCCGATCCACTTTCCGGTTCTGTCATCGCGGACGGGGAATTTCGAGAGCTGTTTTTCGAGGCAGAGATTCATTGCATCACGGACCGGGAGCGCGGCGGAGACGGCGATTACGCGGCTTGTCGGTTTTGCAATGTCCGCGATGGTGGCGGAGTGAAAGCCGATGGCGTTGTCGAGCAGGGCGGCGGCTTCCGCGGGCAGTCCTCCTCCGTTTTCGCTCTCGCGCAGGAAAAGTTTCAGGTCTTCGCGCATCAGAGCGGAACGGGTCTCGTTGGTGTCGCTTTTTTTCGCAATCTTCCGGCTGAGGAAGCTTGTGAAGGCGTCGAAGAGACGAACCGGAATATAGAGAATGTGATAGGTCCCGTAGAGAATCCAGATGATTTTCGCACAGCGGCTGCAGGGCGCCTGGCGGAAATAGCTTTTGGGAATGATTTCGCAGATCAGCATGGATATGCTGAGGACGCATGTCATGGCAAGCAGTCCGGCGGCGGAGGAGAGCCCGGCGCTCTCCGCGAATTTTTTCGCCGCGAGCGATGCGCAGACAACGCTGATGTTCACTCCCAGGAGGCTTGTCGAGATCATCACGCCAGGGTTGTCGAGAAAGAAGAGAATCATTTTTGCCGCGCGGCTTCCGTTTTCGTACGCGTGTTCGATGCGCGGACGGCGGATCGAGATCATGCCTGTTTCGAGCCCGGCGAAAACGCCCTGCATGAGAATGAAGAAAACAAGGAATGTGAAGCTTGTCAGCATGCGATGGCTCCTTCCTGCGGATCGGCGGACTCTTTGGCTTCGTTCCGGATGCGCGAGAATTCGATTTTCGATGCGCGGTTGCCCAGCGTCTCCAGAATGCGGATGCGGAAGCCGTCGCATTCCACTTCATCGTCTTTGACGGGAAGGGTTCCGGCGAGTTCGCAGAAAACGCCGTTCAGGGTGGCGGATTCAAATTCCCGTCCGGGACGCCATCCGGTGTCGTCCATAACGCATTCGATCGGCGTCAGTCCGTCGTAGAGCCAGACATTCTGTTTTGACATCAGCGGTTCGGTCGGCAGACTCTTCTCGCCGCCGATGACGTTTCCGGTCAGCGCGGCGTAGATGCATGCGCGGGAGATGAGACCGACGGTGACGCCGTATTCATCGGAGACGAGAGCGGCGGCAATTTTTTTCGTGTTCAGGGTCCGCAACGCGTGAATGACGGTTGCCTGTTCGGGAATGAACACTGCTTCGCGCACGATTCCGCTGGTGAGCCATCGGGAGCGGCGGTCCGGGGAGAGCGCAAAGAAATCGTGCGACGGCATCAGGCGCGATGCCGTCTCCATGTTTTTGTTTCCGACGAGCGAATAC
The DNA here is from genome assembly GCA_900549045.1 of uncultured bacterium. Lineage (GTDB taxonomy): Bacteria > Verrucomicrobiota > Lentisphaeria > Victivallales > UBA1829 > UBA1829. Next base: position 10,571 of record URNE01000020.1, read on the forward strand.
ATGTATTTGCGGCTGAAGAGCAGCTCCTGAATCTCCTTCGCGGCGGAGTCGCTGCGGATGAACCCGAGCGAATTGACGGGGAGCATGATTTCGGAGACTTCGCGCGCGCAGAAGTCGAGGGTTTCTTTCAGCAGTTCCTTTTCCGCTCCGGAGAATGCTCCGTTGCGGGTGCAGGTGTCGATGTAGGAATCGAACTCCTCGTGGGTGAGCGGAACCGATTTGCGGCGTCCGAGAATGTCAAGAATCCTGTTGCAGATTTTTTCCGCGCACCAGACGACGGGGAAGAGAATTGTACGCATGAAGCAGACGGGCGCGGCGACGATTTTCGACCACGGATCGCAGTAGACGTACGCGAGGGTCATCGGGGTGATTTCGCCGAACAGCAGCAGAATCAGAATGCCGACGACTGCGGAGGCCGCGGTTGCCGCAACCCCGGTCAGTCCTGTGCCGTGGATCACCGTGTCGTTCAGCATGGAAATGCAGCTGTTGACGAACATGTTCGAGAGAATGATGGAAACGAGCGTGCGGTTGTAGTTGTCCAGAAGAAAATAAATTCTCCGCTTTGCGGGGGAGGGATCATCCTTGTAAGCCGCGACCTTTGCGCGTCCGAGCGAGAAAAGCGCCATTTCGCAGCTGGAGAAAAATGCGGAGCCTGCGATCAGCACGATCAGCAGAAGAATTTGCAGAATCAGAAATAAATAACCGTCCATACAGTGCCGTTTCCGGCGGAACCTCCTGAATGAGTTGTAAATCTGCTTAATATAACAGGGTCGCCGGAAAATTGCAAATATGGAACGGCTGTTTTTTTGTTTTATGTATTGAGAGCCGGTTTTTCGGGAGCGGAGGCGAGGTGAATACGGATTTCGGGCGGGGCGTATTCGGCGTCTTCCTCCTTGCGGTAGCCGCGGGCGCGGAGTCTGGTGGAGGCGTAGAACCGCAGAAGGGAGCGGTCGCCTTCGAGAATCAGTTTCTGAATCTGTTCCTCTGCGAGGTCGTCGAATTCTTCGCGGAGGGAGACTATCAGCTCTCCGGCATCGGGATTGGCGCGGATGAAATCGTAAAGCGAAGAGCGCGGGACCGCGAGTTTGCGGGCGATGGCGCTGATGTTGCCGTAAGTTCCCCGCGCCGCTTTGCGGAAGGCGGAAAGAGTCAGTGGTTTCATGAAATCTCCTCTCGTTTTTTACGGAGGGAAAGAGGTGTCAACCGTAAAGATTGCATTTTTTTTGTTTTTGCGCTTGCAGAAACGGAAAAGCTGTATTAGATTATCGGACTTATGAAGCAAAAAAGAGAAAATCATCATATAAAGGAACAACCATGGTCATTTCCAAAATGAACAATGTGCTTGTCAAGCACAGCCGCATTCTGTTCGGCTTATTCACGGCCGTCATCATCATTTCGTTCGTCTGGTTTTTCACGCCCGGAGCGAGCGGAAACATTCTTTTCGGAACGAATCCTATGTCTCCAAACGCCGTCGTGGGCTCGGTGTTTGAAAAGGACATCACCCGCGGCGAACTGATGGATATGGTTCGCGACTACACTCTGCTTGTGGCGGCGAACTCCGGTGTGAAACCCGCTATGAACGGTCTCGACGAGCGGCAGATCGAGGAGGCGTTCCAGAGAGCGGTTCTGATCTCCGTCGCAAAACAGATGGGAATTACGGTTCCTGCGGAACGCGTCGGCGAATACCTCCGGGCTTTTCCCGCGTTCGCCGGAGCGGACGGCAAGTTCAGCGCGGAAAAGTTCCAGACGTATGAAAAAGAGATGCTTCAGCCGCTGGGCTACAACGCTCTCGACCTGGACAATGCGGTCCGCAATCTGCTGACCATCATTGCGCTTTCCTCCGCGGTAGGAAATGACGTTGTCGTGACACGGAACGAAGTCGCCGATTTCGAACGCGCGATCCTCGAAAAAATCAGCGTCAAAACCGTTCTCTTCCCGTTTGATGCCATGAAGAAGCAGCTCAACCCGTCCGAAGCCGAACTCCAGGCGTTCCACAAGGCGAATCCGCAGCTCTTCATGACTCTTCCGCAGTTCAAGGCGAAAGTGGTCCGCTTCAACTACAACAGCTACATGGATCAGGTCAAGCTTGCACCGGATGCCGTGAAGAAATATTATGATTCCCACAAAGCGGAATTCACAAAGAACGGCAAGACCGCGCCGCTCGCATCCGTCACAAAACAGATTGCCGAGAAGCTGAAAAAGGCGGAAGCTGTCAAACTCGCCCGCAAAGCCGGACGCGATTTCCGCGAGGCGCTCTATGATGCGACCGCGGAGGTTGACGCCGCCGGATACGCCGCCGCATTCGTGCAGTGCGCCGCGGCAAACAAGCTCGCCGTTGCGGAGAGCGGATGGTTCAATGCGGAATCGTCCGGCATGGACAACGTCGGCCGCGAGCCGCGTCTGGTGGAAGCTGTCGTGAGCCTTCCGGAGCGTTCCCCGATCACCAAGACCGTGGAAGGTGAGCGCGCGGTGTTCGTCGCGGTTGTTTCCGACCGGAAAGCCGCCGCTCCTTCCGAGTACAGGACCGTCGCCGCGAAAGTCCGCGAAGCATGGCTGAACGGCAAGGCGGTCTCCACGGCGCAGGAAAAGGCGCGCAGCTTCGTTCTTGAGATGAACAAGGCGAAGGATCCTGCCGCACAGCTTGCCGCGCTTGCCAAAGACGCCGTCGTGAAAGACGTTCCCGCGTTCTCGCAGGAGAATCCGCCGAAGGAGAATGCCGGAATCGTCATGTCGCTTGCCGACAAGACGGAGACCGGAAAGCTTTCCCGTCCGGTTGATCTTCCGGACGGCGTTTTCATGATTTTCGTTTCCGCCCGCACCGCTCCGGCCGCGGAGGAAATCGCGAAGCAGAGCGGAAAATTTTCCGAAAGTTA
>URNE01000021.1 GCA_900549045.1 uncultured bacterium
AGGCAGAAAGAAAAACTTCCGGAAAAGCTTTAAAAGGCATTTCCGGAAGCTGCAAACTTCAGAGCGGAAGAAGGAACTCAACGTTTCTTTTTGCCGCCGAAGGCTTTGGCGAGATCATCGAATCCGTGGAAAGAGGTTTGGCTCGGCATCTCGTCTTCATTGATTTCAAACGGAGCGTAATCCTCGTCGCGCATGACAACCTTGTCCTTGTCGATCACTTTTGCGGTTGACATGTTGAAGAGTTTTCCGAAATCCATCGAATCGTCTTCGTCGACGATCCGTTTTTCCTTTTTCGTTTTCGGAGCGGGAACGGGTTCCTCCTCCCTGAGTTCGGCTATGGCGCCGCGTCCTTCAAAGAGTTCGGCGAACGTCGGCTCCTTTTCCGGTTCGGCGGGCTTTTCCTCCTTCGAAGCCTTTGCGGGCTTCTCCGGTTCATCCACGAGCCCGGAGAGATCCGCCATCCGGTTCAGAAAACCGCAATCCTTGTCGATTTCCGGTTCCAGATCCTTTTCCGAAATCTTGAATCCGAATTTTTCGCTGAGGTCTTTTGCGGAGAGATTCTTTTTCGCACACATGGTACAGGTCCTTTCGTTTAACGCGTACAATGTACCACGCATTCGGGAAAAAGCAAACGGAACGCGGAAAATGTTTTCATTCAAATCTTCCCCGTTTGACATGCGCCGTTCGCGTGCTACATTACAGAGTTGACAATACAACAGAAAAACGGTAACAGCCATTATGATAAAAGTGGAAAATCTCTCCAGACAGTACGGAGCGAAGAAGGCGCTGGACGGGCTTTCGTTCACCGCGGAAAACGGCTCCGTGCTCGGATTCATCGGGCCGAACGGCGCGGGAAAAACCACCGCCATGCGGATGATCTGCGGAATCATGCCGCCCGGCTCCGGGCGGATCGAAGTCTCCGGAATTTCCGTCGCCGATCATCCGCGCGAAGCAAAGGAAAAACTCGGCTATCTGCCCGAAAACGCCCCGCTCCATGCCGGCATGAACGTTCTCGCATTCCTCCGCTACTGCGGGAAAATGCACGGTCTTTCCGGCGAAGAACTTCATTCCGCCGTTGATGACTCCGTCGAGAAATGCCGCCTCGGCTCCGTCCTGTACGAAGAACTCGAAGTGCTTTCCAAAGGGTTCAAACGCCGCGTCTGCCTCGCCCAGGCGATTATGCATCATCCGGAAAACCTCGTCCTCGACGAACCGACCGACGGCCTGGATCCGGATCAGAAACGGGAAATCCGCGCGCTCATCCGCGAAATCGGGAAACACGCCGCAGTCATCGTCTCCACACACATACTCGAAGAAATCAATGCGGTATGCGACAAGGTTCTCGCCATCCGCAACGGACGTAAAGTCTTTTATGGAACCACGCATGAATTCCGCGCTCTCGACCCGGAAGACGGCGCGCTTGAACTGGTCTTCGACCGTCTGCCGGAAAACTTTCTGAACAGCTTCACGACTGTCCGGCTTCTTGCGCAGAAAACCGTTGCGGAGGGAACGCTTGTGCGCATCATGCCGGAAGACGGAAACCGCGTGGACCTGATCGCCGGGCTTGCCGCCGCCGCGACGAAAGGCGGCGCAAACGTGCTCCGCTGCGATGTTCTCCCGGGAAGTCTTGAAAAAGTCTTCGCCGGATTTGCCGAAACGGAGGAGACGGAATCATGACTTTTCATCGAATCCGCGCAGTCGCCGCGCGCGAACTGGCGTCTTCGGCGGCCTCGCCGACGGCATGGGTGTTCCTCATCATCTTCCTCGTTCTGGCGGGATTCTGCGCATTTGTCGCAGGCAACGTCTTCGCATCCGGACAGGCGGATATTTCCCCGTTCTTCGACTGGCTTCCCTATCTCTTTCTGCTGATCGTCCCCGCGCTCGCCATGCCAATGTGGGCGGAAGAACGGCGCATCGGCATATTTGAACTCACACTCTCCTTCCCAGCCTCCATTGCGGAGCTGGTGGTCGGGAAATTCGCGGCGGGCTTTCTCCTGCTTGCGACGGCTCTGCTGCTGACCTTTTCGATTCCTCTGACCGCGTGGGTTCTCGGCTCGCCGGACACGGGCGCCATTCTCTGCGGTTATGCGGGAGCGCTGCTGCTCGGTTCGGTCTACCTCGCAATGTCCTCGTTCTGCTCGGCGCTTTCCCGGAGCCAGACGGCGAGTTTTCTGCTCTCCGTGTTTCTCTGCGGAATATTCCTCTTCATGGGGCTTCCATCTCTGCTGGAAATGGCGTCGGGATGGATGCCCGACCGTCTCTCCGCGCTGATCGCCTCCTGCGCATTTCTCCCGAACTTTCAGGGATACCAGAAGGGGCTCATCGACAGCGCGGAAGTGATTTACGCACTCACGCTCACCGGTTTTTTCCTTGCGCTGACCGTTTTTGTTCTGGAATTCGGCTCCTCCGGTTTTGTCGCACTGACCGCGCCGGGCGCATTCACCGATTCCGCTCTACGCCGCGCGCTCAAAGATCTGGCGAAGAAAACCGCGTACGTTCTTGTACTGACCATTTCGCTGAACATCATCGCGGGAACCTGGCGCATGCGCGTCGACGTCAGCTCCGACCGGGCCTATTCCATCTCGGAGGGCGCATCGCGGATCGCCGCCGATCCCGGCGTTCCCGTGACGCTGCGCTTCTATGCTTCGCTCTCCAACCCCGCGATGCCCGCTCAGCTCAAAAAATATGCGGAACGCGTGCGCTGGCTGCTGGAGGAATTCGCCGCCGCCTCAAACGGCAAAGTCTCGCTCGTTGTCATTGACCCCGAACAGGATTCCATCGACGAAGAAGCCGCGATGATGGATGCGATTCTCCCGCGTCAGACCGCGGCCGGCGACCGTCTTTTCCTCGGGCTCTCCGCGACTCGGGCGGACCGCGTCGCGGCAATTCCGTATCTGGCTCCGGAACAGGAACCGCTGCTTGAATACGAAATCGCGCGGATCGTTCTTGCCGCCGCGACGGAGGAGCGCCCCGTTGTCGGCGTCATTTCCCCGTTCAAAGTGCTTGGCGTCCAGCCGGATATGGCGAAAGTCCGTCAATCCGCCGGCGACGCTCCGGTCCGCATGGAACCCGCATGGTATTCCATGACCGAGCTCAAACGCAGCTTCGAACTCCGCGAACTTCCCGCCGACATCCCGGAGATTCCCGCCGACGTGAAAACGCTTCTGCTCATCAATCCGGTCGGTCTCGCTCCGCGCGCGCTGTATGCGATTGACCAGTATCTGCTCCGCGGCGGACACGCGGCAGTCTTTCTCGACCCGCGCTCCTTCTACGCGGCGTTGAAGTCGCGCACCGACTACACTCTGCTCGACAAGATTGAATCCGATCTTCAGCCATTGCTCCCCGCCTGGGGCGTCGCGTACAAACCTTCGATGATGGTTGCCGACATGCTCTCCGCATACCGCAAGACTCTTCCCGACCGGATGATCACAAACCCGATGGCGCTGAATCTCGCCCCTGCGCGGATCAGCCGCACGAATCCGCTGTTTGCGAACCTGAATGCAATCTCCATGTACTTCACGGGCTTTTTCCATGTTCTTCCCCGCGAAGGAGTGGAGTACGAGACGCTGCTGACCTCCTCGAAGGAGTCGCAGCTCGTAAGCTCGCTTCTCGGAAACCGTCCGGAGCTGGTTCTGCGCAACTTCAAACCGGCGGACGAAGAATACCCGCTTGCGCTCCGCATTTCCGGCAAGCTCACATCCGCCTTCCCCGGCGGCGCCCCCGACCGCTCCGCCCTCCCCGCCGGATACAAACATCTTCCAAAAGGCACACGCGATGCGGAAATCTATCTCTTCTCCGATTCCGACATGCTCTTCAACGACGTCTGCGTAACGGCATACACCGATACGTTCGGACAGAAAGCCTGGCGCCGCGCGAACGACAATGTCGCCATGCTCCAGAATGTCATGGAAAGCCTCGGCGGCTCGCGTCAGCTCTCCGGCATCCGGAACCGCGTCCCCATGAGCCGTCCGCTGACAAAGATCAACAGGCTCAAAGCGGACGCCGAGCTCAAATACAAGAACCGCATTCTGGAGCTGGAACGCGATTTTGCGCAGGCGCAGGCTCGCCTGAACGCCCTGAAACGCGCGGAGGAGGCCGACCCCGATTCCGCAGAAGCCGCCGCACGCCGAAAAGAAACCCAGTCCTTCCAGATCAAAGTCGCCGCGGCAAGACGCGAACTCAAAGAGATGCGCGCAAACCTGAAAAGCGATCTTGACCGGCTCGACACCCGCATTAGAATTCTGAACATCGTCGTGGTTCCGGCCGCGCTGGCGTTGATCGGCGTCGCATGGTCCGTAATCCGCCTTTCCAGAGGACGCCGCAAAAAATGAAACAAAAAATCTCCATTCCGGTTCTACTTCTGATCGCCGTCTGCGCTCTCGCCGCCGTCGCCCTGATCCAGCGCGCACTCTCTCATCGAAACGCCAGCGTCCGCACCGAAACCGCCGGACTTCTTCCGAAGTTTCAGGCGGACGACGTCGCCCGCTTCCGTCTCTCCTGGCGCGGCATGACGGCGACTCTGGCAAAAGATAAAAACGGCGTCTGGACCGTTGAAGAACGCGCCCTCCCCGCCGATCCGAAGAAAGTTCTGGAGTTCCTCGAAACCGCCGCGTCAATCCGTCCGCTCAAGCTCATCGCGCCCGCGGATGAAAAAACATTGCTCCGGCTCCGCACCTTTGTGCAGGGATTCAACGGCGCCATCCCCGGAGCCCGCCTTGAAATGCAGGATAAAAACGGAAAAGAACTGCTCAATCTCGCCATGGGACGCGGTCACTTTCCGCCGGACGATACGACTCCGCCCGACCGGCGGGTTCCCGGCGGACGCTATTTTGCGCTGCTCGACTCCAAGCTCAATCCGGGTCCGGTCTTTCTCGCCCCGACTATTTTTGAAGACGCCCCGCCGATTCCAGGCGCATGGCTGCGGCAGCCGGTCTTCGAGAACCTGAACGCCGCGCTCTCCATTCTCTTCCGCGATCTTCCGAAAGGCAGGATTCAATGGACCGTCTCCCGCCCCGATCCCTCCCGCGCATTCGAGGACGCCTCCGGCGGGTTGCGTCCGGTTTCGCGCCAGAGCATTTCAACCCTGCTTTCCGCTCTCGCATTCCGTTCCGCGGCGGATGCGTTCCCGCGTCCGCATTACAAAAATCTGGAACCGGCATTTGCCGAACTGATTATCACCGATGCATACGGGATCACCCGCAAAGCCGTTTTCCACCGACTCAAAGGCGACGGCTCGAAAGTTGTGTTCACTCTTGACGCGCGCATTTCCCGTCCGGTGAAAATGGCGGGACTTGACCAGCAGAAGCTGATCGACCGGTTTCTCTTCTCCGGCAAAGACATCTGCTATGAGATGCCGATGCCGCTTTTCGACACGCTGACCGCCGCCCCCTTCGACCTTCCTGAAACAAGAAAGCCCCATAAAAAATAAGGATATTCCTGTGATTCACATTCTCAACACGCAGTATTGCATTCTGGACGACGTCATTCAGCCCCGCCCCGGACAGCGAGTCGAACTCGATCTCGGCTGCGGCAGCGGCGGATTCACCGTCGCACTTGCGAAATCGAAACCCGATGCGCTGATTTTCGGCGCGGACGTTATGCTCGGCCGTCTCCGCAAGGTGGAGAAACTCGGCAGACGCAACGGAGTTTCCAACATGGAGCTGCTGCGCGTCGAAGCTCGGCATCTGATGTCTCTCATCGTCCCGGATGACTGTTTCGACCGCGTCCACATTCTCTGTCCCGACCCGTGGCCGAAACACAAGCACAAAGGCAACCGGCTGATGGCGGCGGATTTCATGATGCACCTCTTCCGCGTTCTCAAGCCCGGAGGAGTTCTGCATTTTGCTACCGACGACCCGAACTACATGGAGTCGACCCGGAAGAATCTGGAGGAATCGGGACTTTTCGATTATCTTCCCGCCTCCGCCCTGGACGACGTCAAGGATTTCAAAACTGACTTCGAACGCGGCTGGCTGGAAATCGGGCGCACCGTTCCCCACATCGCCCTCACCCCGAAAAAGTAAATTCCATATCAATCAAACAGGGGGGAGCTCCGGCTGAAGAGCTCCCCCGCTTCATTTTGCTTCAAGCAGATATTACTCCGCAAAAACAAATATTACAGCTCAATCCGGCGGCCGCCGTTCAGAGCGGACTGCTCTTCCGCAAGAGCAATGCGGATGGAATCGCGCGTGCTTTCCGGCGAACAGATTTCCGGCTCCAGATTCTCCTGAACACAACGGGCGAAATAGTCGATTTCCGTCCAGTAGCCGTTCTCGCCCTCGGGCTTGACAAGCTCAAACGGGCTCTCGGGATACGCAATCTTCACTCCGCTTCCGTCAACCTCGACCGTCGCTTTCTCAAAAACGGCGGTTGTGCTGAACGACCATCCCGGCCGGCACCAGCTGGCTTCTCCCGCCACGAGCGCACCATCGGCGTACTCGTAGAACGAAACCATCTCGTCGATACCGCCCGAAGGACGCGTAATACCGCGCGTCGTCACCGCGACCGGCACGCCGAGGATGTAATGCACCGTGTCAGTATCATGCAGATGCAAATCCAGGAGAGCACCGCCGCTGCATTTCGCATCGCGGTACCAGCCGTTGCGCCCTATCGGAGCGGCGCTGTTGCGGCAGAGCGAAAGGCTCAGCAGTTTGCCGTATTTGCCCGAAAGCACCGCCTCGCGCAGCATCCGGTACGACGGTTCGAAGCGGAGACACTGCGCAATCATCAGCTTGCGTCCGGTGCGCTTTGCGGTTGCGATCATCTCATCGGCAAGCGCAACCGTCCGCGCCATCGGCTTTTCACAGAGAACATGGAACCCGTCGTTCATCGCCCGGATCGCATACTCCGCATGGAGATGCCCGGGAAGACAGATGTCAACGATATCCGGTTTCTCATTCCGCACAAGATCCTCGTAAGAGAGATAGTGCGGAAGCGCCGAGAGGTCGGCTTTTCCGCTGTTTCCGAGATTGATTTCGGAGGAATCGTTCGCAAACGCCTCCGGAGCGGAATCGCAAATTGCCATCAGCTCGCAGCGCGGCTGAGTCTGATAGTGCGTTGCGTGGAAATGTCCCATTCCGCCATAACCGAGCAGAGCGACTTTCAGTTTTTCCATTTGATTCACCCGATTTTGTTTTTGAGGAAGTCGTAAGCGAGACGGATATCGCCTTCCGGATCATTGCCGCATTCGCGCTCGATGGTCAGGAATCCGTTGAATCCGGCTTTGCGGAGCGCGGCAAGATAGGCGTCCCAGGGGACCTGTCCCTGACCGAGCGGAACCTCTTTATATTCCGCCGGGCGTTCCGCGAAAACGCGTTTCGTTCCGTCCGGATTGCACATTCCGTACATTGCCTTCGCGGAACCGGGATAGAGGTTGACGCCGTCTTTCGCGTGGGTGTGGACGATGTATTTCCCGAGCACTTCCACCGCGTGAACCGGATCAACGCAGGAGACCATGCGCAAGTTCGCGGGGTCGAGGTTCACTCCGAGACCTTCGGAACCGACGTCCTCGATGAAGGCGCGGAGCACTTCCGGCTGCTCCGGTCCGGTCTCGATTGCAAACGTCACGCCGAATTTTGCGGACTGTTCCGCTGCGTGACGGATGGATTTTTTCATCAGCGGCCAGACCGGATCGTTCTTGTCTTCCGGAACAACGCCGATGTGGGTTGTGATGACGCGGGTTCCGAGTTTCACCGCGATATCGGCGAAGCGGCAGAGGATTTCCGCGCGCACCATGCATTCGGCTTCGATGTGGAAGGGATCGCCGCCGAGGTCACCGCAGACGGCGGAAATCTCAAGACCTTTTTCCGCGCACTGTTTCCGGATGGATTCCAGTTCAGAATCCGAATATTTCAGCCAGTCCATCCACAAGCCGAGCTGAATACCCTGAAGGCCCATTTTCGAGTAGACTTCCAGCGTTTCGCCCAGCGGCTTCTTCAGAGAATTTGCGAGAGCTCCGATTTTCATGAAAAGTTTCCTTTTTCTGATTTCCGTTTGTTGAAAAATTGCCCGTCTGGTGTTACTGTACACCGTGAACAAAAAAAGCAAATGGATAAAAACCGCATGATTGATGACAAAAAAACGAGCTGTTTTGTTTTCGAGAAACCGGATGTTCCGATGCCGGAAATCAACCGTCAGTACGGATTGTGGCTGTTCCGCGGCGGCAGCAGCCTGGTTTCCCCCGAAGATTCGTATCAGCGTTCCACAGTGCGGATTTTTGAATTCTATTCCATCTCGCACCTTTTCCGCGGACACGGCAAGCTGTGGCTGGAAAACGGATTCGAGACGGAAATGCGCACCGGCGACTGCGTCATCATCACTCCCGGCACGCGCAACATCTACGGCGGCTTCCACGATGTTTATGAAGAGGATACGATCAATTTTCTCGGTCCGGTCGCGGACATGCTCATGCGCGCCGGCGTGATTTCCAACGGAATTTTTCCGTTCGGAAACGTCCGCCGTCTCCTGCCGCTCATGGAACTGCTGCGCGACCCGGCGGCGAATTCGCAGATTCAGGCAAACATTGAATTTCAGAAACTGCTCGTCGACCTGTATCTTGCGAAGTGTTCGCGCAGGGAGGAGGATTATCCGCTTCTGGAGCGCCTTCTCATCGAACTGAAGGAGAACCCGCGGCGCTGGTGGACGGTCCGCGAAATGGCGGAAATGTGCAATCTGAGCGACGACCAGCTCCGCCGCATTTTTCTTCGCCGCACCGGAGTCGCCCCGAAACTTTATGCCGACCGCCTGAAACTGAATCAGGCGGCCTCGCTGCTGACGGACTCCGAAAAGAGCGTTGCGGAGATCGCGGCGGAGTTCGGCTACATGGACCAATATCATTTTTCACGCCGCTTCAAAGCCGTCATGGGCATGTCCCCGACCCGTTACCGCAGTCAGGCCAAAACGCACTGAAAGCAGAGCTTTTGCTGTTAGCCGCGTCTTATTTTACGTACGAAATCGCCGGAAAGCGGGAAAATCCGTTTTTCAATCTTGAAAAGAGTGAAATTTATGATAGATTATACAGTTACGAACATACATAATCAGGGAGGTTTATTTATGTTGTCAGAGTTCTCCTATCTGGAAGAGATAGGACACGAAAAAGGAGATCTGATCAAGGGTCTTCAGTTGATTCAGCAGAAGGAAGGATACGTTTCGGACGACGCGGTACGCGCAGTCGCAGAAAACTTCGGGATGTCCCCCGCTGAAGTCGAAGGCGTACTTACGTTCTACGCCCAGTTCAAACGCGTGAAGCCCGGAAGATTCCAGATCAGCAGCTGCGACGGAACCGCATGTCACATCAAAGGTTCCCCGCTCATTCAGCAGTGGATCACAGCCGAACTCGGTATCAAAGACGGCGAAACGGACAAAGAGGGGCGATTCTCCCTCCAGACCGTCGCCTGCCTCGGCTGCTGCAGTCTCGCCCCCGTCATGGCCATCAACGGCCGCGTGTACGGCAAGCTGGACCGCAAAAATCTCGTCAAAATCCTGAATGAATACAGAAAAATGGACTGATCAACATGGCTCAGATCAAACGCATCAAAGTCGGAGTCGCATCCTGCGGACTCGCCGCCGGAGCCGGGGAAGTCCTCGAGGCTCTTAAACGCAACGCCGGCGAAATTCCCGTCGTCGGAGTCGGCTGCATCGGTCACTGCTACGCAGAACCGCTCGTCGAAGTTGAAACCGACAACGGCTCCGTCTTCTACTCCTCCGTAAAAGGAACCGACGATGCGGCGAAAGACATCCTCGCGCTCTCCGAAAACGGACGCTTCACAGTTCCCGAAAAACGCGCTCGGAAAGAGGCGCTCCATGTGACCCGTCTCGCCGGACGCATCGTCCCCTGCGACATTGAAGAATACAAGGCGAACGGCGGTTTCGACGCTCTCAAAAAAGCAACCGCAATGAAGCCCTCCGAAGTCGTCGACGCCATCAAACAGGCCGGACTCCGCGGACGCGGAGGCGGCGGCTTCCCCACCGGCATGAAATGGTCCTTCCTCGCCGCAAAGCAGGTTCCCGAAAAGGTCCTCATCATGAACGCCGACGAAGGCGACCCGGGCGCGTTCATGGACCGCTCCATGATGGAAAGCGTTCCCTTCCAGGTTCTCGAAGGCATGCTCATCGGCGCTTACGCGACCGGCGCGACCAAGCTCTTCATCTACTGCCGTGCGGAATACCCGCTCGCCATCAAGCACCTCAAGATTGCAATCAAGGCGATTCAGGAAGCCGGACTCGACAAGCTGACCGGACGCGAAAAAGCCCTTGAAATCAAGATCAAAGAGGGCGCGGGCGCATTCGTCTGCGGCGAAGAGACTTCGATGATCGCTTCGCTCGAAGGCAAGCGCGGAACTCCGCGTTTCCGTCCTCCGTTCCCGACCGACAGCGGCTGGAACGGCCTGCCGACCGCAATCAACAACGTTGAAACTTTCGCGAACATCGCTCCGCTGCTCAACATGGGTGCGGATAAATTCGCCGCAATCGGCTCCGAAAAGAGCAAAGGCACCAAGATCTTCGCTCTCGCCGGCGACCTCAAGTTCCCCGGACTGACCGAAGTCCCGATGGGCGTCACCCTCGCGGAAATCGTCTACGACATCGGCGGCGCCGAACCCGGATCCGTCAAGGCCGTTCAGACCGGCGGACCTTCCGGCGGCTGCATCCCGGCGGACAAGTTCGACGTCAAAGTCGACTACGACTCCCTCAAGGAGCTCGGCGCAATCATGGGTTCCGGCGGACTCATCGTCATCGGCAACAACCGCTGCATGGTCGAAACCGCCCGCTACTTCCTTTCGTTCACGCACCGTGAATCCTGCGGCAAATGCACCTTCTGCCGCGTCGGCACCACGCGCATGTACGAAACTCTCGAGCGCATCACCGCCGGAAACGGCACGGAAGAGGACATCGCGTTCCTCGAGGACCTCGGTCCGAAAATCCGCAAGGGCGCGCTCTGCGGACTCGGTCAGACGGCGCCGAACCCCGCCCTCTCCACGATCCGCTACTTCCGCAACGAATACGAGGCTCATGTCAAAAACAAAGTATGTCCCTCGCTTGTCTGTTCCACGCTCGTCGACCTTCAGCTTGATCAGAGCAAATGCGTCAAGTGCAGACTCTGCATCAAGAACTGTCCGGCGGCGACCATCACCAATGACTTCGTCATCGACAACGCCAAGTGCCTCAAGTGCAACTCCTGCCTGGAGATGTGCCCGAAGAAGGCCATCAAGCGCGTTCCCCGCGGCGAAGGTTTCAATTCCAACAACAAGTGAACGGAGTATTTGCAATGCCTGACATCAACTTCATCATAGACGGCAAGCCGCAGACCGCGGCGCCCGGAGAGACCATTCTCTCCGTAGCCAGAAGAATGGGTCTGGATATTCCGACCCTGTGTTACAATCAGAAGATCTCCCGCACGACATCCTGTTTCGTCTGCGTGGTCAAGGATCTCAAAACCGGACGCTTCCTCCCCTCCTGCTCGGCCTGCCCGAGCGAGGGACAGCAGATCGACGCCTCCTCCGAAGAGGTTCAGGACATGCGCCGCACCGCGCTGAACCTGCTTCTCTCCGAGCACACCGGCGACTGCGAAGCTCCATGCACCATGGCGTGTCCCGCACACGCTTCCGTCGAGGAATATGTCCGCGAAGGACGCAAGGGCAACTTCCTTGAATCCCTGAAGATCATCAAGAAGCGCATTCCCCTGCCGATGTCCGTCGGACGCGTCTGCCCGCGCTTCTGCGAGAAAGACTGCCGCAAGAACATCTTCGGCGCGGCCGTCTCCATCAACGACTTCAAGCGTCTCGCCGCCGATCTGCACTACGACACCTACATGGAAGAGCTTCCCGCGCTGAACGGCAAGAAGGTCGCCGTCGTCGGCGCCGGACCCGCCGGATTCGCCGCAGCGTACGACCTGCGTCTCGCCGGAGTTGCCGTCACCATGTTCGACAAGCAGCCGGAAGCGGGCGGAATGCTCCGTTACGGCATCCCCGAATTCCGTCTCCCCAAAGACACCCTCCGCCGCGAACTCGAACACTTCAAGAAGATGGGCGTCACCTGGGAATGCGGACGCGAACTCGGGAAGAACCTCTCCCTCGATGAACTCAAGAAAAGCTACGACGCCGTAATCATCGCGGTCGGTTCCTGGCAGGCAAGCGCCATGCGCATCGAAGGCGACGAACTCGCCGAAATGGGCATCGACTGGCTCGGCGCGATCGCGGACAAGAACTGGAAGGACTGCAAGAACCCGGGCAAAACCCTGGTCGTCGGCGGCGGCAACACCGCGATGGACTGCACCCGCACCGCCATCCGCCTCGGCGGAGAGGCGACCATCGTCTACCGCAGAACGCAAAAGGAAATGCCCGCTCAGGCAATCGAAATCGAAGAAGCGATCGAAGAAGGCGCGAAGCTCCAGATCCTCACCGCTCCGGTCCGCCTCTACAAGAAGGACAGCGGCAAGCTCGCGCTCGTCTGTCAGAAGATGGAACTCGGCGAACCCGACGCTTCCGGACGCCGCAAACCCGAACCGGTTCCGGGCTCCGACTTCGAAATCGAAGCCGATACCGTGATTGCCGCAATCGGCCAGCGCACCGTCGCTCCCGCCGGCCTCACCGCCACGAAACGAGGCGACGTCGAAGTCTGCGGAAAGACTCTGCTCTGCACAGGAACGGACAACGTTTTCGCCGCCGGCGACTGCGTAACCGGACCGAAAACGGTCGTCGAAAGCATCGCCTCCGCGCATCGCACGGCGGATGCCGTTCTCGCCTTCCTCGACAAGCGCGAATACACCCCCGCTCCGGAGTTCAACGTCTCCCGCGGCCACTGGGCCGATCTCAAGAAGGACGACCTCGTGTTCCTGCATGAAGTCTCCGATGCGGAACGGGTGAAACCGGAAATGATTCCGCTCGAACTCCGCAAGACGACCTTCACGGAAATCTCCCCGACCATTCCGGCCGAGAAGATCCGGAAGGAAGGCGAACGCTGCATCGAATGCAGCTGCACCGCGAAGGGCGACTGCAAGCTGAAGAAGTATTCGACGCTTCTCGGCTGCGATCCGAAGAAATACTCCGGCGAGCGCCCGCACGGAGCTCCGGACACACGTCATCCGGTCATCATTTACGACCGCCAGAAATGCGTCCGCTGCGGAACCTGCGTGAAAGTCTGCGGAGAGATCATCAACAAACATCTCCTCGCACCGATGAAACGCGGCTTCCAGACGGTTGTCGGAACGGCGTTCAACGAGGGACTCCCGCTCTCCTGCAAGGACTGCGGAGCCTGCATCGAAGAGTGCCCGGTCGGCGCTCTCGACTGGCGCTTCAAAAAGTAAGCTTTCCGGCTGAAAATACCGCGCGCACCGGCCGTTTCGCGGACGGTGCGCGTTTTTTTTGCAGAAAAAAGGGAAAAAACCTCATTTTTTCGCGGAAAAGTATTTGACTTTTTTTCTTT
>URNE01000022.1 GCA_900549045.1 uncultured bacterium
AGATTTATTTGTAATGCGAAGGGAACTGTCATGTGGAAAAAAATTTTGAAGGTGTGCTCTGAACTGCTCGTCGGAGCTGTTGTCGTCGGAGGAGCAGTCTATTATTATCAGGTCATTCTTGCATCGGGCGGGACGGCGAAGAAGCGTGCTGCGGTGACACCCTCCGTTGTTGCGGAGGTGCAGAAAAAAGTGCAGTTCGCCGATGTGATCGAAGCACTCGGAACCGGAAGCGCAAAAGAGGCTGTGGAGATTACGGCAACCGTTACGGCAAAAGTCGTTGAAATCAAGTTTGAAGACGGCGACCGGGTGAAGGCGGGGCAGCTGCTCGTCCGGCTCGACGACGACAAGGAACGCGCGGAGCTTGCCCAGGCGGAAATCAACCTTGATGAGCAGGAGCGCGAAATGGCGCGAATTGACCGTCTTTCCAAATCCAACGCGGTCTCTCAGAAGTCGATTGATGAACAGAAGACCAAGCTCGCACGTTCCAAAACTCTGCTGGCCGTGGCGAAAACGCAGATTAACGACCGTCATCTCCATGCGCCGTTCGCCGGATGTCTCGGAATGCGTCTCGTCAGTCTCGGCGACCTCGTGACGCCCGGAACCAAAATCACGACCCTCGACGACATTTCTGAAATCAATGTTGATTTTTCCGTTCCCGAAAAATATTTTGCCGCGCTGAAAACCGGCTATGAAATCAGCGTAAGGAGTCCGGCGTATCCGGATGAGACGTTCAAGGGAAAGATCACCGCGATTTCTCCGCGCATCAATCTCGACACCCGAATGGTGGAGGTGCGCGCCGTCATCGACAACCGGGCGATGAAGCTGCGGCCCGGCATGATGTTCCTCGTCCGCGTCGATATGGGCAGCCGTTCGGCGCTGATGATTCCGGAGAAATGCGTGGTCAGTCTCGGTGAAAAACAGTTCGTCTTCACCGCGAAAAGTGACGGACAGGTGACCCGTCGTGAAGTGACGCTCGGCAGCCGCCGCGGCGGGAAAGTGGAGGTCGTTTCCGGAATAAACGAGGGTGAAACCGTCGTTACGGAGGGGGTTGCAAAGCTGGTTGACGGAATGACGGTCAACTTCGTCAATCCGTCAAAAACGGGAGAAGTGACGAAATGACGATCTGCCAGTTCTCCATTGTCCGGCCGGTCGCGACGATCGTGTTCATGCTCCTGCTTGTGGTGTTCGGCTTCATCTGCCTGAACCGCATGGCCGTGCGTGAATACCCGGATATCGACGTGCCGACGATTTCTATCGACACGACGTACGACGGGGCGTCGTCGAACGTCGTCGAAACGAAAATCACCCAGCGTATTGAAGACGCCGTGGCGGGGATCGAGGGGCTGGACACCATCTCCTCCATCAGCCGTGACGGACGCTCGCGCATTACTCTGGAGTTCAAAGTGGAGCGCGACATCGACGCGGCGGCGAACGACGTCCGCGACAAGGTCAGCCGCATTCTGAAGAAGCTTCCGGACGACGCCGACACACCGGTCGTCGCCAAGTACGACTCCAGCGGAAGCCCTGTTCTGATTCTTGCTCTTACCTCGAATAAAATGAGCCGCATGGAACTTACCGACTATGCGGACCGCTACCTCGTCGACCGCTTCTCCGTCATTGACGGCGTGGCGAGCGTCAGCATTTTCGGCGCGCAGGAAGAGGCGATGCGCATATGGCTGAACCGGCAGGCAATGGCGGCGCGCGGAGTGACGGCGGAGGATGTCATCAATGTTCTCAACTCGGAAAACGTAGAGAATCCGGGCGGACGGATCGAATCGTCCGAACGCGAGTTCACGGTCCGCCTGAAGCGGCAGTATGCCACGGAGAAGGATTTCCGGGATCTCGTCATCAAACGCGACAAGGCGGGCGACTACGTGCGGCTGCGCGACGTGGCGGAGGTTAAAATCGACTCGCGCCGTCCCCGTCAGAACTTTATGACGAACAAGGAGCCGATGGTCGGACTCGGCATTCACAAGCAGTCCAAATCGAACGCGCTTGTGATTTCCGACGGTGTCAGAAAGCTGGTTGCAGAACTCAACAAGAGCGGCCTGCCGGAGGGAATGCAGATCAAGGTGATCCGCGATGAAGCGCTGTTCATCAACGCCTCGATTCATGAAGTGCGCGATTCGCTGATCATCTCCGCCGTGCTGGTTCTGCTGATCATCTTCCTGTTTCTCGGCAGTTTCCGGGCGTCGCTGATTCCGGCGGTGACGGTTCCCATTTCCCTGGTCGCGACGTTCATCGTGCTTTACGTTTTCGGCTACAGCGTGAACCTGCTGACGCTTCTGGCGCTGGTTCTGGCGATCGGCATGGTGGTCGACGACGCGATTGTGATGCTGGAGAACATTTACCGCCGCATTTCTCTCGGCGAGAAACCGCTTCTGGCGGCGACGCGCGGGGCGAATCAGGTGATTTTCGCTGTGATTGCGACGACGCTGGTGCTGGCGGCGGTCTTCATGCCGATCAGCCTCTGGTCGGGCAAGACAGGCAAACTGTTCACCGAATTCGCTGTCGCCATGACCGCAGCAGTCTGTTTTTCAAGTTTCATCGCACTGACCCTGACGCCGATGATGTGTTCGAAAATGCTGAAACCGCAGTCGGCG
This sequence comes from uncultured bacterium, assembly GCA_900549045.1. Lineage (GTDB taxonomy): Bacteria > Verrucomicrobiota > Lentisphaeria > Victivallales > UBA1829 > UBA1829. The sequence continues at coordinate 2,604 of URNE01000022.1, forward strand.
TCCGAAAAAGGCTGGATGATCCGCTGCGTGGATGCGTGCATGGCGTTTCTCGAACGGATTTACGACCGCTCGCTCCGCTTCGTCGCCCGGTTCAAAATTGTCACGGCGGCGGTCTTTTTCGCCATATGCATTCTGATGATCGCGGGCTGGATGCGTCTGCCTTCGGAATATGAACCGACCGAAGACCGCGCGGTGATCATGACCCGCATTATCGCCCCCGAGGGAACCAACTATTACGCGATCAACGACTATGCGGGCGATGTGACGAACGTTCTCTACAAGCCTGTCGCCGACGGAAATGCGAACAGTCTCATGGTGGTTCTTCCCTCGTTTGGCGAGAGCGACGGCGCGGCGAACACTGGTTTCTGCATTCTCGAACTTCAGCCATGGAACATGCGCACGCTCAATTCTCAGCAGATCATGAATTCGCTGCGTCCGGAGCTGGCGAAGATTCCGGGGATCAACGCCATTCCGTTTCTCCCGAGCGGACTCGGCGGATTCGGAACGCCGGTGCAGTTCGTGATCGGCGGCCCCGATTACGACGAACTGGTCAAATGGCGCGACGTCATTCTCGAAAAATGCCGCTCGTATCCCGGGTTCGTCGATATCGACTACGATTACAAGGAGACCACGCCCCAGCTGCATGTCGCAGTCGACACAAAGCGCGCGCAGGAGCTCGGCATCTCCGCGCTTTCCATCGGAACCACGCTCGAAACGATGCTCGGTTCCAAGCAGGTCACGACGTTCGTCGACCGCGGTCAGGAGTACGACGTCATGCTTCAGGCCGGACGCGAAAGCCGCGCGACGCCTCAGGATCTGCGCAACATCTATCTGCGTTCCAAATATTCCGGCGAGCTGATTCCGCTCGACAACCTCGTCAAACTGGAGGAACGCGGCGATTCGGGACGGCTCGGACGCTACAACCGCGTGCGTTCGATTACGCTTCAGGGCAACGTCGCCCCCGGCTATGCGCTCAGCGATGTGCTGACGTTCCTCGAAAACACCGTGCGCGAAAATCTGCCGGAATATGCGCAGATCGGCTACAAGAACCAGTCGAAAGAGCTGAAACAGACTTCCGGTTCGATGCTGTTCATCTTCGCCCTCGCCCTGATTGTTTCGTACCTGGCATTGAGCGCGCAGTTTGAGAGCTTCATCAGCCCGCTGGTGGTGATGCTGACCGTTCCGCTCGGCATGATCGGCGCGATTGCTGCGCTGAATCTGATGGGCTTCACCATGAACATTTACACACAGATCGGCATCATCATGCTGATCGGCCTGGCGGCGAAAAACGGCATTCTGATCGTGGAGTTCGCCAACCAGCTGCGGGATGACGATGTTCCGTTCGAAGAGGCGCTCTTCCAGGCGGCGAAACTGCGTATCCGCCCGATTCTCATGACCGGCATTTCGACTGTCGCGGGAGCGATTCCGCTGCTGCTTGCGACGGGTGCGGGCGCGGCAAGCCGCCGCTGTCTCGGCGCGGTGGTGTTTTACGGCGGACTCTCCGCGTGCATCCTGACTCTCTTCGTGGTTCCGGTCGGCTATCTGATTCTCGCCCGCTGGCAGGCTTCGCCGAACGCTCTGCTGAAACGTCTGCAGAAGGAGGATCGTGAAAATCCCGTCACGATTCATTGATTATGGAAGAAGGACTGCTTTTTGAACAACCCGGAGACCGGCCGCTTGCCGATCGGCTCCGTCCGGAAACGATCGACGACATCGTCGGGCAGGAGCATCTGCTCGGTCCCGACGGCCCGATCCGCAAGATGCTGGAGACGAAACGCATTTCCAGCTTCATTCTGTGGGGACCGCCCGGATGCGGAAAGACCACGATCGCACGGCTGATGGCGAACGGAACCGACATGCATTTCGTCGCTCTCTCCGCCGTCTTTTCCGGAATCGCCGATCTCCGCAAGGCGTTCGATGAAGCCGCAAAGCGGCGGCTTTACGGGGAACGGACCCTGCTGTTCGTCGACGAGATCCACCGCTTCAACCGCGCACAGCAGGACGGATTTCTCCCCTATGTTGAAAACGGAACGGTGACGCTTGTCGGAGCGACGACGGAAAATCCGTCGTTCGAGCTCAACAGCGCACTCCTTTCCCGCTGCAAGGTCTTCATTATGAAACCGCTGGATTCCGCCGCGCTTCAGCAGATCATTGAACGGGCGGAAAAAATCGTCGGACGCAAACTCCCGATTGACGATGACGCCGTGTCGATGGTCCGCGATCTCGCCGACGGCGACGGGCGTTACCTCATAAATCTCATTGAAAGCATTTACGATCTCGCCCCGCCGGACGGTGTGATGAACCGGACGGAGGTGGAAAAAATCGTCCAGCATCGCGCACCGGTTTACGACAAGGACGGCGAGGGGCATTACAATCTCATCAGCGCGCTGCACAAATCTCTGCGCGGTTCGGATACCGATGCGGCGCTCTACTGGGCGGCGCGCATGATCGAGGGCGGAGAAGACCCGCTTTACCTGCTGCGCCGTCTGACGCGGTTCGCAATGGAGGACGTCAGCCTTGCCGATCCCCAGGCTCTGCCGATGGCGGTGGCGGCGTGGGACGCCTACGAACGGCTCGGCTCTCCGGAAGGGGATATCGCGATTGCCGAACTCGTCATTTACCTCGGAACCGCGCCGAAATCGAACAGCGCGGAGGTCGCGTGGAACAAGGCGCGCGCGGCGGCGAAACAGTTCTCGTCGCTCAATCCGCCCGCGCATATTCTGAATGCACCGACCAAATTCATGAAGGAGATCGGTTACGGCAAAGGGTATGTTTACGACCACGACACGCCGGAAGGCTTCTCCGGTCAGGATTATTTCCCCGAAACGATGCCGCGCCAGCGTTTCTACAATCCCCCGGAACGGGGCTTCGAGCGCGAAATTCTGCGGCGTCTGCAGTATTGGGAGCGTCTGCGCGCGGAAAAGAAAAAGTCGGGACGGTGACGCATGGCGCGCTCCGATTTTCATCCCGGCGACATTCCGGCGAAACCGGGCGTGTATGTCTACCGCGACCGCTTCGGGACGGTGATTTACGTCGGCAAGGCTTCGAACCTGCGCCGCCGCATGTCGCACTACTTTCAGCCCTCGCAGCAGCTTCGCGCCGATCCCAAGCTCCGTTCGCTTATCAATTCGATAGACACCTGGGAGACCTTCATCGTCAAAAACGAAGATGAAGCGCTGCTGCTGGAGTCGCGCTTCATCAAGGAATACGCGCCGCATTACAATATTCTGCTGCGTGACGACAAGCGTTATCCGATGCTCAAAATCGACCGGAACGAGAAGTTTCCCCGCATCCGTCTGACGCGTCTGAAGAAGAAGGACGCATGTCTTTATTTCGGTCCGTTTCCGCACGGATTCGCGCTTCGCAAGCTGAGCGAATATCTGACGAAACGGTTCGGTCTGCGCTCCTGCAAATCGCTTGCTCCGGATGCGGAGGACCGCAAGCACTGTCTTGCCGGAACGGTGCGCGACTGCTGCCGTCCGTGCGTGGGCGAGGTGACGGAGGAGGAGTATATGGCGCGGGTGGATCGCGTGGTTGCGATTCTGAACGGCGACACGAAGGAGATCGCGGAGGAGCTGAAGGCGAAGATGCTGGATGCCGCCGTCGCGAAACAGTTTGAGAAAGCCGCGTCGTACCGCGACGTCCTGAGCAACCTCCAGTCGGTTCTGGGGAACAAGGTCCGCTCCTTCGAGCACGCACACATCCCGTCTGAAGCGGGGAAGGAGGCCGTGCTGGACTTGCAGAAGGCTCTGCATCTTCCGAAGCCGCCGCGCGTGATTGTCGGATTCGATATTTCCAATCTCGGCACGACCTTCGCCGTGGCGAGTCTGGTCTGTTCGCGCGACGGACGTCCGGACAAATCCAATTACCGCCGTTTCCGCATCAAAACCGTGGAGGGGCAGAACGACTTCGCAATGATGAACGAGGTCGTCAAGCGTTATTTTTCGCGTCTCCTGGAGGAGAAGCGTCCGCTTCCGGATTTGCTGATGGTCGACGGCGGCAAGGGACAGCTTCATCTTGCGCTGGAAGCTCTGATTTCGATCAACTGCCCGCCGTTTCCGGTTGTCGGTCTGGCGAAGAAGAACGAGGAGATATACATTCCGGGACGGAGCGAGCCGATCGTGCTGGACCGGGACCGTCCGGCGCTGAAAATCCTTCAGGCTCTGCGTGATGAAGCGCACCGTTTTGCGGTTTCATACAACCGCCGGCTGCGTCTGAAGCGGATATCCGAATCGCTTCTGGATGAGATTCCCGGACTGGGAGAAGCCCGCCGCAATTCGCTGCTGCGCGAATTCGGTTCTGTTGCGATGATCCGGAAAGCCTCCGCGGAAGAGATTGCTTCGCGTGTCCGCGGAATCGGTGCGGAATTCGCCGCCGCGATTCATGATTTTCTTCAGACGCACAAGTGAGTGCGGGCTTGAGAGACCGATTCTCTTTTGTCAGCGCCGCACGCCTTTTCTGCAGCGGAGCCCAACGGATGTTGCAGTCTGCGAAGGCCGGGATTCGAGGAAAAGGTGAAGACAGGCATGCATCGCTCTGAGGAGACCTTCAGGAGCGCATCCCTGCAATTTCCGTTTTCGTCTCGGCTTTTGCCGGGGCGGGGAAGCGGAATACGGCGTCGCAATGGTCGACGGAGGTCTGACGATGGGCGATGACCAGCATCGTGTATTTGCCGCGGAGGGAGGAGAGAGCTTCCACAAACGCGGTTTCCGTGGCGTTGTCCAAAGCGCTCGTGGCTTCATCGAAAATCAGAAAAGCCGGGTTCGGGTAGAGGGCTCGGGCGATCGCAAGACGCTGACGCTGTCCGCCCGAAAGATTGCGTCCGTTTTCCGTAAGCACATGGTCGATTCCGTTGGTCTGGCTGAGTACAAAGTCCTCCGCCTGCGCAATTTTCAGACATGCCGCGATTCGCGCACGGTCGATCTGATCCGTCGGAATGCCGATGGCGATGTTCTCCGCAATCGTTCCGTTCATGAGAGAGATGTTCTGCGGGACATAACCGATCTGCGCGCGCCATGACTCCAGATTTCCGCGAATGTCCCGTCCGTCGACAAGGACGCGTCCCGAATCCGGGGGGAAGAGGCCTGTGATGAGGTCGCCGAGGGTTGTTTTCCCGCATCCGGTCGGCCCCGAAAATGCGAGCGAGGTGTTTTTGGGAATCGTGAGCGAGACGTTCTGCAGAACCGGGAAATCCTTGTCATACCCGAAAGAAAGGTTTTCAACACGGATTTCATGTTCGAAGGTGATTGGGGGTTCGGACGGCGGAGCTTCCAGCCGGATGGCCTGGAGGTCCTTGTAGATTTTGTCGAAGAAGAACTGATATCCGCGGATGAGCACCCAGTTGTACTGAATGCGGGCGACGGAGGGAGTCATGCGCATCAGGGCGAGTCCGATGAAGGAAATCTGCAGAGCGATTGAGGTCGGTGCAATGCCGCAGAGCAGAAGAACCACAATTGTTCCCATCCCGAGGAAGACGACGCCCGCTTCGATTGCAAAGCGGGGAATCTGTCCGTAAATGAACTGGAGACGCGGCATTTCAATGGCTTCATATTCGAGTTTGTGTCCCTCGCGGACGAATGGTTTGCTCCGGTTTGCCAGTTTGATCTCCTTCAGGGCGTTGGCGGTGAACAGAATGAATGAATTCAATTTCGCGGCGCGCTCGAAGGTCAGTGCCGCAAGGTGCTGAACCATCTTCTTCATGAAAAGCAGCAGCGGGACGGAGAAGATCGTTCCGGAAACGGCGATTCCGAGAGCGGAATACGGGGCGAGAATGAACACCGAAAGCAGAATCAGCAGAACCAGGGCTGCTTCGGATGTCAGCATCATCAGGGCGCTGATGAAGTGCGGGATGACATTGCGGGTCTGCTGAAGTTTTTCGACCATTCCGCCGGTGGAGCCTTTCAGATGAAAACGGTAATCTCCCTCAATGTAGCGTTTCAGCAGATCCGAACCGAGGCGCGCGGAAAGCGTGTAGGCAAACCGGGTCTGGAGCAGGGCAATGAGGTAAAGAAGAATGTTTTTTGCCACAAAGAAGAGAGCGCAGACCATGCAGAGCAGGATCATCAGCGAGTTGTTGGAGAGGCTGCCCGTGAAGTTCCGGATATAGACGAGGTACGTGTTCTGCTCGAACAGTTCCGGATTCAGGAACAGGGCGATGACCGGCATGATGAGACCGAGTCCGCAGAGTTCCAGAAGGTCGGAAAAGAAAACCAGAACGGAAATGAAGATCAGGCGGTATTTTTCTGCCGGATAAAGAATCGCGCGAATCTGGTTGAGCAGCCGGAGCATTCGTTTACTCTCCTGAATCCGTCAAATCCGCCAGCGGATGACGGATGTATTTGCCGGTGACGGAACTGCGGTAGCGTCCGTCGGCATCGCGGCAGTCCGGGGTGAGCACGACTTTGCCCGCGCCTTCCGGAAGGTCGATGGCGAACATCGGCAGCGCAAGCGAGGAGAGCGTATAGCGGAAATCTTCCAGAATCTCGAGTCCGCGCTCCACGCCCGTGGCGAAGTGCGAAACCCCCTCGACAGGGTCGATGTGGAACAGATAGTGCGGTTTTACCCGCAATGCGGCGAGACGCTTGAACAGACGGCGCAGCGTTTCCGGGTCGTCATTGACGCCTTTCAGAAGCACGGTCTGGTCGAGAACGGGGATTCCGTGCGAGACAAGACGTTTCAGCGCGGCTTCCGCATCGGGCGTCAGTTCATCGGGATGATCGAAGTGTGTGACGAACCACAATCCGTCAATGACGGACAGACGTTCCGTCAGTTTTTCCGTGATGCGTGCCGGTTCGACCGCGGGAGCCCGGGAGCAGACCCGGACTGTTCTGACGTTTCCGGAATCACGGATGCGCGAGGCGATCTCGACTACGCGGTCGTCGTTCATTGCCAGCGGGTCGCCGCCGCTCAGAAGAATGTCGTCGACTTCGGGGGTGCGGTCGAGCCATGCGCAGACGGCGTCGAGATTTTCATCGGAGAGCGTGAAGTGCGATGCGCCGTCCGCCCAGAGCCGTTTGCGGAAACAGAAACGGCAGCGGACGAAACATTCGGAGGTGGTCAGCAGAACCGCACGGTCGCGGTAACGGCGGATCAGATTCCGGACGGGGCTTTGCTCCAGCTCCGCCAACCCGTCGGAGGAGAGCCCGGGGTTGTCGAGTTCCCGGAGATCGGGAAGGTAGAGTTTCGCAACCGCGGGGGAGCGCTCCGCCAGCGCTTTGCAGTAGGAGTTCAGCTTGACGGGATACCGCCCGAGCAGTTCCGTCATTTTGTCGTCGTGATCCGTCATTTTAACCTGTGTTGAATGAAAAACGGAGGCGGCGCGCCCGGCGCCGTCTCCGTCAGTTCCGCCGGATTACTTGGTGATGGAGTAGATCCAGCCTTTGGCGGCATCCCATGCGCGGGTGACTTTGACGGGGTTGTCGCGCTTTCCGGTGTTGGCGGAAAGTTTCGCGAGAATGCCGTCGACTTCGTATTCCTGTGCGGAGAGGTTCGCTTTCGCTGCGAGTTCCGCGGAGGTTCCGGAGACCGGAGCCATTCCGGCGAAGACGTCTTCCAAGTCGGTGAGCAGTTTGATGACGCCTTTGCTGGCGAGCTTGTACGCCTGCACGCCCGGCTGATGGAACGCGTTGATGTGAATGAGTTCCGCATATGCGGCGACGGCGCGCTCGTAAAGGGCGATCAGCATGCCGACGTTGAAGGCGGAGACGCTGTTGAGACGCAGTTCGATGACCTGGCGTCCCTTGCCGCGGAGGGCGTTGGAGAGGCCGGTCATGAAGCCGTGGAGGTAGTCGCCCATTGCGATGCCCTTGGAGATGGGCGCGGGAAGCGCATCCTCGAGAATTTCAATGAAGGTGACGAAGAAGTCGTTGCGTCCGTCGTTGAGCTGCTGGATGAATGCGTGTGCGTCGGTGCCGCCCTTGTTCCCGAAGACGTTGAGTCCCTGATGAACGACTTTGCCGTCGAGATCGAGTTCCTTTCCGAGGCTCTCCATGACGAGCTGCTGGAGGTAGCGGGACATGAGGATGAGTCTGTCGGAATAGGGGACGATGACCATGTTCTTGTCGCCTCTGCCGTTTCCGGCGATGTACCACATTGCGGAGAGCATGTAGGCGGGGTTCTGCGTGAACTGCGGGTTGGCGGTGAGGCTGTCCATGTGGCATGCGCCGGCGAGGAGATCCTTGAAGCTGATTCCTGCGAGGGCGGCGGGGAGGTGCCCGACGATGCTGGTTTCGCTGGTTCTTCCGCCGATGGATTCGGCCATTTCGAAGACTTTGAGCCAGTTGCCGCCGCGGGAGAGCTGGTCGAGCTCGCTGTCCTTCATGGTGATGGCGCATGCATGTTTTGCGAAGTCGAGCCCGGCCGCCGCATAGCAGTTCATGCAGGTGATCATGTTGTTTTTGGTTTCCTGGGTTCCGCCGGACTTGGAGATGTTGACAACGAGGGTCTTTTCAAGATCGGCGACCTGGAGAGCGTCGGCGAGACCGGCGGTGTCGGTGTTGTCGAGGAAGTAGATTTTGAGATAGCCGTTGCGCTGGGCGTCGGATTTCTCATTCCAGTAGGGACCGTTGATCGCCATCTGGAGCAGCTGGGGACCGAGAGCGGATCCGCCGATTCCGTTGATGAAGGCTGCTTCAAATTTTTTTCCGGTGGAGCCGACGATTTTTCCGGTGCGGACGGCCTCGACGAAGGCTTCGACGTCCTGATATTCTTCGGATCCGGTGTAGACGGAGCGGTCGGTGAAGTGGGTGACTTTGCGGTGTTCGTCGGGGTTCTTGATTTCTCCGCGCTCGATCTTGAGCATCTCTTCATGTACGCCGACGAAACGTTTGCTCATGTTTTCGATGTCTGCGTCGGTGAAATTCATTCCGGCGAAATTGATTTGAAATCCGGAGGTTCCGTCCACGAGTGTGTACTTGTGGCAGCGATCGGTCCAATTGTCCATAGTTTAGATCTCCTGTTGGTTTTACATTTGGTAATGTACACCCGCAAGTGTGTAAAGTAAAGCGTGAAGACGGAAATTTAAAATAATTCGCTCCGGGAAGAGCGTTCCCGGAGCGGAGAGACGTTCAGGGAGCCAGTTCGGTTTCAAACGGATTCCGAATCTGAATCTGTCCGTTTTTTCTGTTCTTGTCTTAATTATGGCTCATCCCGGAAAAATTAGAGAGGAAAATGAAAAACGGGGAAGATTTAAAAAAATCTCAGCGGAGCAAGACAGCCTTCCGCTGAGAAGGAAGACGGGAATTATTCCGCGCGTCCGGTCAGGCGGTGTTCCACGAAGTCGTAGAACTTTTCGACGTCGCGCCACTGCAGCGCGCACGGGACGGGGATGCCGTGTGTCTCGTCAACAAGTGTTTCGCCGAGATCCGAAACGGAGAGCGGAACGGGTTTGATTTCCGCAAGTCCGGGGTTGACGCAGAGCGCAACCGCAGCCGCATCCGCGATCAGACTGGACGCCGTTTCCGGAGTGTACGGAGGATCGCCGGGGAAGAGCGAAAGACGGAACTTGCGCCACAGGATATAGTTGTCAATCACCGCTTTTGCGAGCGGATCGGAGGAGCGCTTCAGTCGCTGATAGCGTTCTCCGCGGATTATGATGTTGCCGCAGGTGTCGAGCGGGGAAAGCAGAATCGAATGCCACTTTGCACTCAGCACGGAGCGCGCGGCTTCGACGTCCTTGACGATGTTGTATTCGCTGCAGTGTCCGGGTTTGCCGAAATACTTCCAGTGCACACTTCCGCCGAGTCCGATGAAATCTGTTTTCTCCGCAACGTCCGGAGCCCGCCGGATCACTTCGGCGATATTCGAGAACGGACCGATTCCCATCAGAGTGACAGGTTCCGGCGACTGGCGTACAATGTCGATAATCAGTCCCGCCGCATCGCGGACAACCGGAGCTTTGTAATTCTCCAGTGAATAATCGCCGAGCCAGTCCTGCTGGCAGTTGTATTTTGTATCCGTACTGGTTGTCGGACCGAGTCCGAGAGGAATGTCCGGGTGTCCTTCTGTGCGCAGAAGTTTTGCCGTGAGGCGCGCGCGGAACGCTGTGTCGTACGAAACGAGTGTCGCCGCCTTCAGTTCGAGTTCGGGCGAGCGCATGACCAGAGCAAGCGCCCAGGTGTCGTCGACGTCGGTGCCGATATCGGTATCGAGAATGACGGGTTTGCGTTTGAGTTCCATATTATTTCTCCTGTTCGAGAGAGAATTCTTTGAATTGGACTTCTGTCAGCCCTCCGTTCGGGCGGAAGCCGAGTTTGGCGCGTGTCACGCGGTAATCAAGCTGCGGATGTTCTTTGAGCGACGGCGTACGGAATTTGATTTGCACCTTTTTCCATTCAGTGGAAACGGAGATACCCCCGCCTGCGTAATAGTGTTTCAGTCCGCCCCCGATCCATGAATCCACGCCGATGGAAGAAACGGTTCCGGTGCTGTTGCCTTTTATCCAGACGGTGATTTTGTAGTTGGTATCCGGCAGAAGCGGGAGGGCACTTGAACGGATTGCCGCGTTGTCCGGACGATTGTAGCTTTCCGGAACCGTCATCTTCAACGCCTTGCCTTCGTCAATATGGTCCGCGGCGTCGACGGTTTCCAGTTTCAGCCCTGCTTTCTGCATCCAGCCGGGGATGAACCAGTTGGAGGGAATGTCGCTGTGTTCATCCAGGACGACTTTTTTCACATCTTCCGCAGAAAGTTTTTTAATCACCGGGCAGCTGAATGTGCCTTTGAGTTGATCCTGGGCGGTGAAATAGAGTCGGAACCAGAGCTCAGAATCTTTATTTGCATAGAGGTAGAACTCCGGT
>URNE01000023.1 GCA_900549045.1 uncultured bacterium
AAAAAACATGAACGAAATATGAACAATGAAACTTGAAATCTTTTTTGCACATGCTACAGTAAAAAAAACGGAGAGTGAAAAATGAAAAAAGTTACCATGGATGACGTCGCCCGGGAAGCCGGATGTTCACGGGCGCAGGTGTCGCGCATGCTCAGCGGGAAATCGTATGTGGCGGAGGAGCTGCGCGTGCGTATTCAGGCGGCGCTCAAACGGATGAACTACCGCAACCGCGCAAACCGGCACCGGATACGACTTGCAATCATTGTCAAGGAAGCGAGCGGACTGTTTCTGTACAGGCTCCTCGATGCGCTGATGAAGGATATACTCCGCCGGAAATGGGAATGCTGCATCATCCCGGAACAGAATAAAACGCTCGTCTCGGAGCGCTTCTACGACGGAGCGGTGTGTTCGGTGTACGCGCGCGAATGGGCGCGGAAATGGGCGGAGGAACGCGGCATGCCGCTCGTCATGCTGAACAGCTACGGAACCACGTTCGACAACATCTGCACCATTGATCCGGACACTTACGATGAATCCCGGCGGGTTCTTGAGCATCTGAAGTCTCTCGGACACCGCCGGATCGCGCGGATTCACTTCTGCGCTGAAAAAAAGCTGCCGCGCGGCGGCGACGCTTTTCTGGAAGCGGCTTCCGACCTGAATCTCGCGGAGGTGCGGAATTTTTCGATTGATGGAACAAAAGTATGCCTCAAGGATACCATCCGTCCCATACTGGAGCAGGGGTTCACCGCGCTCTTCATGATACATCAGCACCTTGCCGTCCGGGCGGCCAAAACCATTCAGGACGCCGGATTCCGCATTCCGGAAGACGTCTCGCTCATCACCTATGAGAACCCCGGCATTTCCGAATATCTCACGCCGCCGCACACGACGCTGGATTTCGATTATTCCGCGATTGCGAAACGCGCACTCGACGAACTCCGTCTGCGTATTCTCGGCAAGGAGGGAACGGGCGGCGTCATTCCGGTTCCGAACAAACTCATCGTCCGCGGCTCGACCGGTCCCGCGCGGCGGGAAAGCGGTTTTCCGCCAGCCCGTGGCTAAAAAATCCGGCGAAAAAAAAGACATGCCGCTTGATTTTTCGGAAAAATGTGACATATTTATTCATGTTCGTTATCAACTTGCCAAACGAAAGGAATCACAAGATGGTAAATTACAAAGACCTCGGTCTTGTCAACACCAAAGACATGTTCGCAAAAGCCATGAAAGGCCAATATGCGATCCCGGCGTTCAACTTCAACAACATGGAACAGCTCCAGGCGATCATTTCCGCTTGCACGGAAATGGAATCCCCGGTGATTCTCCAGGTTTCCAAGGGCGCCCGCAACTACGCGAACCAGACCCTCCTCCGCTACATGGCTCAGGGCGCGGTCGAGTACTCCAAAGAGATCAGCAACGGCAAAGGCGCCATTCCGATTTGCCTCCACCTCGACCACGGTGATTCCTTCGAGCTCTGCAAGAGCTGCATCGAATTCGGCTTCTCCTCCGTCATGATCGACGGCTCCGCTCTTCCGTACGACGAGAACGTCGCCCTGACCAAGAAAGTCTGCGACTTCGCTCACCAGTTCGGAGTCTGCGTCGAAGGTGAACTCGGCGTCCTCGCGGGCGTTGAAGATGAAGTCGCTTCCGAAGTCTCCCACTACACCAAGCCGGAAGAAGTGATCGACTTCGTCACCAAGACCGGCGTTGACTCCCTCGCGATCTCCATCGGCACCTCCCACGGCGCGTACAAGTTCAAACCCGAGCAGTGCACCGTCGACCCGAAGACCGGCCGCCTCGTTCCGCCGCCGCTCGCGTTCGACGTCCTCGAAGCCATTGAAAAGAAACTCCCGGGCTTCCCGATCGTTCTCCACGGCTCCTCCTCCGTTCCGCAGGAAGAAGTCGACATCATCAACGCCAACGGAGGCGCTCTCAAGGCCGCTGTCGGCATCCCGGAAGAAGAACTCCGCAAAGCCGCAAAGTCCGCTGTCTGCAAGATCAACATCGACTCCGATTCCCGTCTTGCCATGACCGCCGGCATCCGCAAAGTCTTCCACGACAAACCGGCAGAGTTCGACCCGAGAAAGTACCTCGGACCGGCTCGTGACCGCATGACCGCTCTCTACAAGCACAAAGTCGTCAACGTTCTCGGCTCCGCCGGACACGCTTACGACAAATAATCGGATCTGCCTAGAGATTACGATCATTGCACAAAGGGCTCCGCTCCCAAAGGGCGGGGCTCTTTCTATTTAAATGTTTCAGCGTCCATAAAATACGGGTTCGGATGCCGGAACGACCGCGTTTCACTTTTACCCGATGCGGCTGTCGCATGGGCGTTTTTTTACAAAACAACGTTTTTTAACACAGAAAGTCCACAAACAACAATGATTGAGCTGGACACCCAAACGCGGACCATCCTCTGGATTGGTATCGGAATTTACACTCTCACCATGCTCGTCATCGGATACATTTCCGGAAGACGGGTTAAAGACATGAACGACTTCCTCGTGGCAGGAAGGCGGCTGCCGCTCTGGATGGCGACAGCGACCCTGCTCGCCACCTGGTTCGGCGCAGGCTCCAGCATGGGCGTCGCCGCCACGGTCTACTCCGGAAGTCTGCGCGACGTCATCGCCGACCCATTCGCCGCAGCAATCAGCCTCATCCTGGCAGGCTTCTTCATCGTCGGCTATCTCCGTAAAATGAACTGTTACACCGTTACGGACATCATCCTCAAAAAATACGGCAAACGCGCCAGCGTCTACGCCTCCCTCTGGATGATCCCCGTATACGTCGGCTGGCTCGGAGCGCAGATGCTCGGGCTCGGCACAATCCTCCACCTCCTCACCGGAATCAACATGCTCTGGGGAACCATCATCGGCGCCGCCGTCATCCTTGTCTACACCGCCTCCGGCGGCATGTGGGCGGTGACACTCACCGATATCGTCCAGGTCTCCCTGATCATCATAGGCCTCATCATCATCGTCCCCGGCGCAGTCAATCTCGCAGGCGGATGGGAAGCCGTCTACAACAACCCGCAGGCAGACCTCTCCCTCCTCCCCGCCAAAGATCAGGGCGGCTGGAACGGAACAGTCAACTACCTCGGCAACTGGATGGTCATGGGGCTCGGCTGCATGGTCGGTCAGGATCTTGTTCAGCGTTCGCTCGCCTCCCGCACGGAAGGCATTGCCAAGCAGAGCTCCGTCTATTCAGGCATTCTCTACATCATCGTCGGCATGATTCCGATCACGATCGGACTCGCCGCAAAGCTGGTCTTCCCGAAATTCGGCATTACGGCGGAAGCGTTCGGATCCGACCTTGAGAACCAGGTGCTCCCGCGCATGGCTATTCAGATTCTCGGCAGCCTCCACCCGATCCTCCTGACGGTCTTCCTCAGCGCACTGATCTCCGCGATCATGAGTTCCGCGGACAGCTCTCTTCTGGCGGCGTCGAGCCTGTTCTCGAACAACGTCCTCCACACGCTCTGCCCGCAGATCCCGGAAAAGAAAATGCTGATGCTCGTCCGCATCGTGACCATTCTGATCCTGCTGATCGCCACGCTCCTTGCCCTGAAGGTGCAGAGCATCTATGCGCTGATGATCAACTGCTGGGCCTCGCAGCTCGTAATCGTATTCATCCCCGTCGTCACCGCGATGTACTTCCCGAAATCCACGAAACGCTCGGCGCTCTGGACTATGGGAACCTCAACTGTCGTCTGGATCGGTTACATGGTGATCGTCGCCCTCGGCATCAAGGGAGGATTCACCGAAGTCATGGGCTCCGACAGCTTCCAGTTCGCTCTGACGAACGGAGCCGTCTATGGATTCGTCTCCGGAATCGCCGCTTTTGCAGTCTGCTATGCGCTTGATCTGCATGCCCTGAAAGCCGCGGAAACGCAGAACAATGACGCCACGCTTTCCTGTTGACGCCCTTTTAACCTGGTTTCGCGCCAACGCGAGAGTTCTTCCGTGGCGCGAACACCGCACCCCGTACCGGGTCTGGCTTTCGGAGATCATGCTCCAGCAGACCCGCGCGGAAGCGGTCGTTTCCTATTTCGAACGCTTCCTCGCCGCCCTCCCCGATATCCGCGCACTTGCGGAAGCCGACGAGGAACCGCTCCTGAAACTCTGGGAGGGACTCGGCTACTATTCCCGCGTCCGGAATCTGCGGAAAGCGGCACGACTCATTGCGGCCCGGCACAACGGAGAATTTCCGTCCGGATTCGCCGACATCCGCGCCCTGCCCGGAATCGGCGATTACACGGCGGGCGCAATCGCCTCCATTGCGTTTGGACAGCCTGTTCCCGCCGTCGACGGCAATGTTCTCCGCGTTCTTTCCCGTTTTCAGGAAAGCCGCCTGGACGTTGCGAAACAGAAGACCAGGCGGATGTTCACCGAACAGCTCCGCCGGATTTACCCGAAGGGACATTGCGGCGATTTCACGGAATCGCTGATGGAACTCGGCGCGACGGTCTGCCTTCCGAACGGCGAACCTCTCTGCAATATCTGTCCGCTTGCCTCCGCATGCCTCGCGCACCGGAACGGCTCATGGCGTGAACTGCCGGTAAAAGCGGAGAAGAAACCGCGCCGCATCGAAAAACGAACAGTGCTTCTGATTCATCATGACGGACGGATCGCTCTGCGGCGCCGTCCGCGCCGCGGGCTTCTTGCCGGAATGATGGAGTTTCCGAACCTGGAAGGCTGGCTTTCAAAAGAGGCAGTACTGGAACACCTTGAGAAATGCGGAGCTTCCGTCACCGGGATCCGCGCCGGAATCGAGGCGAAACATATTTTCTCCCACGTCGAGTGGCTGATGCATGGGTTTTCAGTCATCTGCTCCGTTGCGCCGGAAGGGTTTGAATGGGTTTCGCCAGCGGAACTCCATGAACGGATTTCGCTTCCGTCGGCGTTCTCCGCGTTCTCCGGACGGCTCTGATCAGAACCGTTTTTTCTTCTTCAGGAAACACGGCTCCTGACAGCGCGGGCAGCGCATATAATTCTCTTCCTCTTCCTTGAGGTTCTTCAGAAACGAGTGATGGCAGCGCGGACAGGTGTAAAAACTGTCTTTTGTAATCGTCCAGTCGTTCGAAGGATGTTTCCGCTCATCCCGATACCAGGCGTAGGCGATCAGCAGAACCAGAAGAAGCAAATGAAATGTAAACAGATCTCCAAGCGACAGCTGCATCATGGTTTCACTCTCTTTCCGGTCTTCGGCACGCGCCAGTCGACAGTCACATATTTCAAACGCTCCAGCTGTTCCGGCAAAAGCCCCGCGGCGGTATAAACAGCAAGGGCATTCACTGCGGCCAGATCGAGCTTCCTGTCTCCGCACGATTTCTCCACCCGGATCAACGGCGGCGTTTCCGGTTCAGCAGAGGGCAGAACCCGCAGTTCCGTTCCGGTCGGCGGCGCGGCATTTTCTATGAGCTTCCGCAGCTCCGGGGTCATGGCGAGCGGGATATTTCCGAGCGCCGTTCCGTCCGCAGCCGCCCAGAACGGACGCTTCGGAGTCTCCGCCGGTCTCTTCGGCGCACGGGAAGATGCGGCATAGTGCGGAGTCAGACGCGGGAACAGCTCTTCCGGCGCCCGTGCGCGGGAAATGCGGAAATTGCGCGGCGTCGCCAGGTCCTTTGTCAGCGATACGGCTAGCGGAGGAATCGGCCTAAGCTTCACAACCCGAGCTTCTCCCGCGTGCAGGAGTCCCGAAAAACCATATTGACTGCCGGGATCGGAAAAGTCATGCGGATTGCCGTAGTAAAGCCAGTACTCGAGACCATACGGATCCTTCTTTTCACCCATGTTCGGCTCGCGGTTGAACATGCGCGTAACACGCCGCTCCGCTTTCGCTTCGGTATTCTCTTTCGACTCGGAAGGACGGGAGAACAGCAGCGGCAGGGCGTGCAGAAGAAGAGCAAGCAAAAGCGCGGCGAACATCACGGCGAGTTTACGGAATCCGCGCGGTCTGGAATAATTGACTTCGCCCTGCCCCATGCGCCCGGTCACTCCTCTTCCAAGCGTCTGCCGGTATCTTTCCGTTCCGCGGGAGCGGCCGTCAAGAGGAAAACATTGAGATTCAAACTCTCCGCAAGGGAAAGAACGCGTGCAATCAGTCCGTAGCCCACCCGTTTGTCCGCCCGCAAAATAATTGTCGACCGGTCTTTCTCATCGCCCGACTTCGTCATCTCCAGCAGGCTCTCTTTCAGCTTGGCGATATCCGGAGCTTCGCTGTCGTTCAGGAAAAATTTCCCGTCGCGGCTGACCGTGACGACAATCTTTCTTGCTCCCAGACGGTTCTGCACATTCACTTCAGGGACAGAAACCGGGATGCCGGAAAACTCCACGAACAGGCTGCCTGGCACCACAAACAGAAGAAGAAGACAGAACACACCGAGGAACGGCACGAAATCCGGACGCCCCTTGTTGATCGTCAAACGCGTTTGAATCTTGATCCGGTTTGTCAGACGGTTCATTTTTTCTCATCGCTTTTTGTATGATGCTGGAAGAAGTAAAGAATTTCCGAAGACGCCTTTTCCATATCGACGCACAGCATCTGCACACGGGAAACAAGGTAATTGTACGCAAGGTGCGAAGGAATCGCCACGCAAAGCCCCGCGGCTGTCGTCACCAGGGCTTTGTTGATGCCGCCTGAAAGAGTGGTAACCGTCATCGCGACCCGCTCCGTTTGAATGACCTGAAAGACGTCCGCCATGCCCGCAATCGCGCCAAGCAGCCCCAGCAGCGGTGCGACATACGCAATCGTCGCAAGAATGTTCAGATGGGATTCCAGACGCGGCACCTCGACGATCGCGGCGTCTTCGATGGACTGACGGATATCGTCGTCGCTCTGATACGCCTGAATTGCCGAGGTAAGCAGACGCGCCACGGGCCCCGGAGTCTGGTCGCAAAGCGTAATCGCCTCAATCATCCCGTCGCGCCGGAGCACATTGACGAGCCCGTTTACCAGCTCACGGACATTGACCTGCGAGCGATGGAACTGGAACCATTTTTCAAAGAAAATGAAGAGTGCGACGATGCTGCATCCGACCAGAATCATCATGATCGTTCCGCCGTTCTTGATCAATTCGATGTAATTGTTTGCCATATGAAATGCCTCTTAAGGTTTGAATTTCTTTTCCCGCAGTATTCTCATGCGTTCGTCGGACTGTTCCTGTTCTATCAGATCCGCATTGTTCTGACGCTCAACCGCATGCTCCGCAGCTTTGATGTGCGCGGACAGAGGAGAGTTTTCCGCAATCGAGATCAGCGCTTCCACAGCCTTCACGCCCCACAGAGCGACCGCGGAAGAGACGCCCTGAACCAGCGCTCCGGAAGCCTCTTGGTAACGCCGGATGGCGGTGTCAATGTCGTCAAGCTCCACGGAACAGCGTCCGCTTTTGTAAAGGAGCATCACGCGGACCGCTTCCGGAAGGTTCGGACGCGCGAGAAGCCCGTCATACTGCGTCCGCGCCTTGGAAAACAGTTCCTGAGAAGTCCGCCGGCCGGCAAGTTCAAACAGACAATCCCCGGCAGAGCCGGCAGCGGCAAGCTCAAGACGCGGCTCCGGGTTATGCCCCAATGCCTCTCTGTACGCTTCAAGAGCCTTTTCATATTCGCTCTTGAGTTTGTACGCATCACCCTGCAGATAAAACGCTTCCGCCAGACACGCGGCGTTCGGAAAGGCCTTGTGAAGCTCTTCCAGGATCGCCAGCGCACGGTCCGTATCCTTGTTCCGGAACGCAAGAGTCGCCTTCTGAAGCAAGACCCGTGCACGCAGTTCCGGCGATTGGACATGCTTCAGAAGCCTGTCCAGAACCATGTTCGCATGATTGAAATTGCCGGCGTCCGCATAGCGGGTCGCCACAAGAAACAGAACGTCCGTCGCGTAATGCGAACCGGGATAGTCTTTGACAAGCCCCCACGTTTCGCCGTCCACATTCTCCACATTGATCCCCTGGGCCAGCCTTGCATAAATGCTCCAGAATGCGGCGGCGGGCGCAAACGCATCCTTCGGGTAACGTTCCGTCACCCGGTTGAAAAGCGTCACCGCTTCCGGAAGCTTCCGTTCGGTAAAAGCTATTTTCCCTGCCTTGAAGAGCGCCAGTGCCGCACGCTCCGGCTCATTTCCCTTCATGGCCGCATATTCCGTGTACAGTTTCCGCGCTTCGGAAAGCTTTTTTGACGCCTCAAGAATCATCGCCTTCAGAAAAACCGCGCGCGGCAATTGCGCCGGATTTTTTCCCACAAGCTTGATCAGGCGTTCCGCAACCGCTTCCGCCTCCGGAAGTTTTCCGGCGGAAAGCCAGGCGAGAGACGCCTGGTACAGCGCTTCGCCGGTCAGTTGCGGATATTTCGAGCCGACTTCCTGAAACGCCTCCGCAGCCTCCTGGTAACGGCTCGTGCGCAGCAGAAGGTCCGCAAGCAGAAACTCCGCTTCCGGAACCGTTTCGGGCGTGTTGAAATAGGAGCGGATCGTTTTCTGCGCTCCGGCGGTGTCATTCAAACTGCTCTGGAGATATGCGCATTCACGGACGGCCTTCTCCTGAACGTCCCGCGGGACTGCGGGGCTCTGGATCAGAGCCAGATAAAGTTCAATCGCGGAAAGGCTCTGTCCGGCGTTGCGGAAAATCCGCGCCATGCGCAGTTTGATTTCAGGCGACACGTAATCGCCCTTGAAAAGCGTAATTGCCTGCCCGGCAAGCCGTGCGGCTTCGCCAGGATTGTTCAGGCTTTCAAGTGTCTGAACCAGACGCATGAGCGTTTCGAACGCCTGCCGTTTATCCAGAATTTCGGGAACAGCTTTGCGGTATGCGGCGACTGCAAGCGGACGGAGTCCGCGCACGGCGGCTTCATCGCCGATCGCGGAATAGAGCATCCCCGCCTCGGACAGATTGAGCGGTGTGCCGTCCTCGTTGATATCTTTCCATGCGGCCGCAAGATCTCTCATTCCATTGGTCTTCAGCCCCGCGTAGAAAGCGACCAGACGCAACAACCGTTTTTCCTCTTTCGTTTTCGGAGCCGGAAGAGCGAGAAGCTCCGCCCCGGAAAGTTTTTCCGCATTGGCAAGAGTGATGATGCGGCGCACGGCGGCGGTCAGCTCCAGCGGAGTTCCGGCGGCGGTCTTCCCGAGTTCTTCATATGCGGCCGCGGCGCGGACATAATTTTTGCGGAGCTCTTCCGCCTGCGCAATCGCGGCAAGCGTCCGCTGACGCAAACCGGATTCCGTCATTGCGGGAAGAATGCGGCGCAGAATCGTCAGCGCCTCGCCGGACCGTCCCTTCAGGGTCAGCAATTCCGCTCTGCGCAGAGAGATCGCAAGAGCGTCCGTTCCGGGATATTTGAGTTCATAATCGGCGAACTCCTTTTCCGCTTCCGCTATCATTCCGGCGGCGATCAGAGCGTCAATGCGACGCCTTGCGGCGTCGCGGACCGATTCGGTATCGGCGGCGACGGAGGCGTCTTCCGCATAATGCCTGTAGAAATCAGCCGCAACGGCATAGTCACCGGCCGCTGCGGCGTCGTTCCCCGCCTCCCGGTTTCTGTAGGAATGCGGGGCGTCTTCGGAGAAAGCCGGAACCGGCAGAAAAACGAGGGAGCAAAGAGACGCCGCAAAGATTCCGCATTCAATGGTTCCGGACCGCATGGATTTTTTCTCCGGTTATTTCGCCGCAGGAGCGACTTCCGGGGCGGGTGCGGCGGAAGTTGAAGCCGACGGAGCGGAAGCAGACGCGGGGGTCTGGCCGGACGCGGCGGCACGGCGGGCGGCGAGCGTTTCGCGGATCTTCTTGAGAATGCGGTCCTCAAGCTCCTTGTTCCCTCCGATAACCGTCTTCGCCTGTTCGCGTCCCTGCGCAAGCTGTTCGCCGTTGAAGGAGAACCACGAGCCGCGCTTCTCGATCACGCCGAGATCCGTTCCGACGTCGATGATGGAGCCGACTCTGGAAATGCCTTCGTTCCAGTTGATATCGAATTCGGCGATACGGAACGGGGGCGCGAGTTTGTTCTTGACTACTTTCACTTTCGTGCGCGCGGCAATCACTTCATCGCCTTCCTTGATGGAACCGATTCTGCGGATATCCATGCGGATGGAGCTGTAGAATTTCAGCGCGTTGCCGCCGGTGGTGGTTTCGGGGTTGCCGAACATCACACCGATTTTTTCGCGGATCTGGTTGGTGAAGATGCAGCAGGTGCGGCTGCGGCTGATCGCGCCGGTGAGCTTGCGCAGCGCCTGAGACATCAGACGCGCATGAAGTCCGACGAACGAATCGCCCATCTGACCTTCAATTTCAGCGCGGGGAACAAGAGCGGCGACGGAGTCGATAACCAGGACGTCGACCGCGTTGCTGCGGATCAGCATATCCGCTATATTCAGCGCGTCTTCACCGCAGTCCGGCTGGGAAATCAGAAGGTTGTCGACATTCACACCGATTTTGGAAGCGTAAACCGGGTCGACCGCGTGTTCCGCGTCGATGATCGCGGCGACGCCGCCCGCGCGCTGGGCATTGGCGATGATATGCATGCAGAGTGTGGTTTTACCGGAAGATTCAGGACCGAAGATTTCCACGATTCTTCCGCGCGGCACGCCCATGATTCCGAGGGCGATGTCCAGCGAAAGAGCGCCGGTGCTGATGACCGACACATCGGTTGCGGCGTTGTTGTCGCCTAACTTCATGATCGCGCCTTTGCCGAATTCTTTTTCGATCTGACCGAGCGCGGCGGTCAGATTCTTGTCGCGCACGTTCGTGTCAATGCCGACTCTTTTTGCTTTTGCGTCTTCTGCCATGGTTTTCTCCATTGGTTTTATTGAAACGCGGACATCGGAACGAACCGGAACCGTCCGCGCGGATTGTCGTTAAAGGTCGAGATCCTTCACGCCGGCGGCATACTTCTCGATGTAGTCGCGGCGCGGCTCCACGCTGTCGCCCATGAGCAGAGTGAACATGCGGTCGGCCTCCACGGCGTCCTCCATCTTCACCTGGATCATCTTGCGTTTCTCCGGGTCCATGGTGGTATCCCAGAGCTGGTCGTGGTTCATTTCGCCCAGACCTTTGTAACGGTTGATGGCGAGCCCCTGGCGGCCGTTGCGCTTGACCTCCTCCGCGAGCCCCTTGAGGGAGCGGATCTTCTGCTGTTTGTCGCTTTCGACCACGCGGAAGAGATCATCCGCGTCCTGGAACAGGTTTTCCGGATTGTAGCCGGCGTCCGCAATATCCCTGTAAAGCGCTTCGCAGTCGCCGCTCTCGAAAATCTCCGTCACGTCGATGGAGGGATGGAAGGTCTGCTGAAGCGCGCCGGCCTCATCATCATCCACGCTTTCTCCCGGAACGGTAATCGTTTCGGACTTCGCCGCCTCCTGCTCAGGCGTGTACTTCGGAAGACGCTGAATCGCCTCTTCCACGTACTGCTTCTTCTCTTCTTCGGTATAGACGAACTGCTCGGTCATGCGTCCGTCCGTTTCGCGGACCATGATGCGGGCGACCGGGAACTTCATGTCTTTGGCGAGCGAGAAGTAATATTCCGTCGCAAGTCCATGACGCTGAAGCGCTTCCGAAAGATGGTGAGCGCGGGCGATAAAGCCGGTGATCTGCTTCACCTGTTCCGGTGTAAGCATGGAGCCGTCGGTGCGGTAGACTTCAATATCGGAACTGCCTATGTTGAAGAGATAGGCGTCCAGCTGCTCCTCGGTCTCAATGTACTGTTCGTCGTTTTTGCGCTTGACTTTGAAGAGCGGCGGCTTGGCGATGTAGACGTGGCCGGTCTTGATCAGATCCGGCATCTGACGGTAGAAGAACGTCAGAAGCAGCGTGCGGATGTGCGAACCGTCCACATCGGCATCTGTCATGATGACGACGCGGTTGTAACGCAGTTTGGAAATATCGAAGTTATCATCCAGTCCGCAGCCGATTGCGGCGATCATGGACTGAATTTCCTTGTTCTCGAGCATCTTGTCCTTGCGTGTCTTCTCGACATTCAGGAGTTTGCCTCGAATCGGAAGAATCGCCTGGAACTTGCTGTCGCGTCCCTGCTTCGCGGAACCGCCTGCCGAATCACCCTCGACGATGTAGAGTTCGCAGATGGAGGGATCTTTGCTGGAGCAGTCGGCGAGTTTGCCGGGGAGCGAGAAACCTTCAAGAGCGCCCTTGCGCTGAATCAGCTCACGCGCCTTGCGGGCGGCTTCACGGGCGTTCGACGCGACAATCGCCTTGCCGACAATGTCGCGCGCCGTCTGCGGATTTTCCTCAAGGAAAGTGCTGAGAGCCTCATTGACGACGGAGTCCACAATGCCTTTGACTTCGTTGTTGCCGAGCTTGGTCTTAGTCTGACCTTCGAACTGCGGATCGGGGATCTTGACGCTGACAACGGCAGTCAACCCCTCGCGGGTGTCCACTCCGGACATGCTCTTGTCGCCCTTCAGCAGATTCGCGGATTTTCCGTAGGCGTTGATCACACGGGTCAAAGCGGACTGGAAACCGGTAAGATGAGTTCCGCCTTCAAACGTGTTGATGTTGTTCGCATAAGAATAAATCGTCTCGGAGAACCCGTTGTTGTACTGCATGGCGACTTCGACGTCGAGCCCGTCTTTCGCCTTGTGCATGTAGATGACCGGATGCAGGGCCTGCTTGTCCTTGTTCAGCATGGTGACGAACTCGGCGATCCCGCCTTCGTAGTGGAAGGCCTCCTTGTTCTGCTGTCCTTCGCGCTCATCGGTCAGAGTGATTCTGACGCCGCTGTTGAGGAACGCCAGCTCGCGCAGACGGTTCTTGAGAATATCCCACTTGTAGACCGTCGTCGAGAAAATTTCCTCATCCGGTTTGAAAGTGACGGTGGTTCCGCAGTCGGAAACCGGACCGAGCTCCTTGAGGGGCTCGACCGTGTTGCCGCGCTCGAAACCGATCTCATACGCCTTGCCGCCGCGGTGGACTTCAACCTTCATCCATTTGGAAAGCGCGTTTACGCAGGAAATACCCACGCCGTGCAGACCTCCGGAAACCTTGTACGCGTTATGGTCGAACTTGCCGCCCGCATGCAGAATGGTCATGACGACTTCCACGGCGGGCTTGCCCTCTTCATGCATATCGACAGGAATGCCTCGTCCGTCATCGGAAACGCGGATGCTGTTGTCGGGGCGGATGGTGACTTCTACATGGGTTGCGTAACCGGCGAGTGCTTCGTCGATACTGTTGTCAACCGCTTCATAGACCAGATGATGCAGACCGCGCTCACCGGTGTCGCCGATATACATGCTCGGGCGCTTCCGGACGGCCTCAAGACCTTCCAGCACGGTGATTTTCGAGGCGGTATACTGACTGTCCCCCTGCCCCTGCGGCGCATTCTGCGTCGTATTTTCTTCAGACATTGCTAACTCCTGATTCTCATTGGTCC
>URNE01000024.1 GCA_900549045.1 uncultured bacterium
AAACTTCGGACACTGCCTGTCTATGGCAAATGCCGTCGAGGAATCTTTTTTTCAGATCCGCATTTGGCATGCGGATCTGAAAAAAGACGGTCAGGACTGAATTCGCGAAAGGGCAATGTTGCGCCGGTCGTAGAATTCCTGATCCGGACAAAGATTGCTGCTGCACGTTTTCACCGTTCCGTCAAGCTGGAACGGGATTGTAATCCAATCCGGGGAATTGCGTCCGGAATGACGCACTTCCAGGGGAATGTACGTCAAAGCCCGCGCATTCTCCGGCATTGCGATCTCGAATTCCAGACAATGGCGAGTCCCGATCTTCTGCATCATCACGAGCTCCGGCGAGGGAGAGCAGGTCCAGCCCTCCGGAAGCATCCAGCGGAAATACACGTTCGAACATCCGAGATTCGTCGTCGGCACCCACAGGCGCATCTTCTGCGCCGTTCCCGCCTTCATCACCGGCGATTCGCCATATTCCACGGCGACTTTGCCCCACGATACAGGAAGCGTCAGGCGCATCGAACTGCGCATCCGTATGCGTCTCAAGCCGGAATCGGAATCCTGGACCGCCGTTTTGTACATTTCCGGGATTTCGGTCGCGCCGTCCGTCAGCCCCGGCAGAGTCGGGTTCTCGGCCGATGCAATATTTTTCAAAGCAACCGTGCGGTCGGTCAGTTCATCCAGCGTTGCGGGAATCTCACAGAGGAATGCGTTCAGAATCGCCACGGTTTTGATGTTTTCCCCGATCGGATCCACCCAGCGCCGCGGAATGCCGGAACGTCCGAGAATGATTCCCATGACCGCCCCGACCGTTGCAGCGGTGCAGTCCGCGTCGTCGCCGCAATTGACCGCCGTGCAGACGGCTTTCGAGAAATCGCCTTCCCCGTAAAGCAGGCCGATCACCATGAATGCGACGTTTCCGGGCGCATGGAACCAGCCGAGATCCTCAATCTCCTTGACCACCGCCGCGCGGGCGGCGACAAAATCGCGTCCGGCCTCATATTCCGCAATGGCCGTGCGGACGGCACGGGCGACGCGGCAGTCGGAGGGAATGCGTTTCAGGGCGATGTCGATCAGTTTTCGGATATCCGTCTCGATAAATGCGGCGGATTCCAGGGCGGTTGTGAAAATTTCCGCATAAATGCCGTCACCGGAGTGATCGACGCAGGCGTCGCACCATGCGTACTGAATCGCCTCGTCGGGCGATCCGGGGAAGAGGCAAGCCCAGATTTCGGAACGGATCCATGCGCCGTTTCCGTTGTGCCACATCGGATTGTTGCATGCGCCGGAGAGCGGCGGATAGAGTCCGTTGATCATATTGGCGCGGCAAATGCCGTATTCCTCCCACGGCCCGATCACATAGGAAAGCCAGTATTCGCCGAGCACGCGTTCATTGATATTGGAAAGCCCATGCTCCTCAATGGCATGAAGCCAGACCAGCTGGAGATCCAGATCGTCATTCGGGATCGGGTCGCCCTTCAAATCAGAAGTGTAGAAACTGACATTGAAGACCTGCTGTTTGTTTTCAAACGGGGCTCCAAGGGTTCCGCCGATGTTTTTTCCCGTCCAGCAGCCGAGAACTTTCTCGCGGAATTCACTGCGGTTGAATCTTGCGGTTGTCGCTTTCGATGTATCAAACATGGTCGTTTTCCTTAAAATTCAAGGGTTACTGTGCCGGATTTTCCGGTTGCGACGACGGTTTCCGCCGCAGGTTCGTAGACGCCGCCTTTCCAGCGGACCGCTTTGCGGTGCGACGCGTGCGGCAGACGGATGCGGATTGATTCCGGCGCGTTCTCCGCCGAATACTCACAACGGATTTCCGCGTCCGTCGATTCAATCCGGAACGAAAGACGGCCGAATTTGGAACGGACGTTTTTCAGTTCAATCGTTTTGCCGGCCGCGAACCAGCGGCGCGGCGCGCATGCGCAGAGATTCAGGACCGCTCCGTCTTCCAGGAACAACATCCAGCGCAGCTGCATCAGCATCCAGCACTCTTCGTGTCCCTTGAACGGCTTGGAATAGTAGTGTTCGTAAAACGTGTAGGTTTCGCGGTCCTGCATTGCGGCAAGCTGAGTGTAGAAAAGCGAAAGATACGGTTTGACTTCGCCGCGGATCGCAAACGCATAGTCGTTGCGGACGTAGTACGGCTGGCAGTAGGAGGAGAAGCGGACCGTGTGGGGAGACTGTTCGACGCGCAGGATCGCGTCCATCTCAGCGGAGCGGCAGTCGAGCACTCCGAAAATGCCGCAGTAGACCGGAGGATTCGTCTGGACGCGGTAAAGAATCGTTCCGTGATCCGTCCACGTTCCGCCGTCGGCATGATAGGCGGGATCCCCGGTGTATTCCGTCCACGGCGGCAGATGCTGAACCCAGTCGCCGCCGGGCGTGGGAATGGCGGGAGATTTTGCTTTCGCGGCATGAATCGCGTCGATGATGTCCGCGCGGTACTCCGCGCACTCTTTGCGCAGAAACGCGGCATAATCCGGATCGGCGCACGCAAGCGCATCCGCCATTCCGGCGAGTCCCGCATAGCTTCCGGCATTCAGGTAAAACGAGTGATAGAAGTCGTCCGGATCATCGACTTTCCCCTTCTGCAGGCCGTAACATCCGGCGGCGCGGCATTCAGCGGTCTTGTTCGCGTTGCGCCATTCGAGCAGATAATTGCAGGCGCGCTTCAGCGGTTCCGCATAGCGTCTGATCCATTCGGCGTCCCGCGTATAACGGAAATGTTCGGCGGCGGTCCAGAGGAACGGTCCCGTCTCGTTTTCGTAGTTGGAATAGGTGAACAGAGCGCCGCGTTCATCGAGGCGTCCGATGAAATATTCCAGACAGCGTGCGGCGCGGCTCGGCATGCCGAGCCAGTCATAACACAGAATCATCGGCGCGCTTTCGGAACCGATCGGAGTGTAATAGAGTCCGACATCCGCCATCATGGGTCCGCTCTGTTCGCCGGTCGTCGCCATCACCGTATGCAAAATGCCCGCTTTCAGCCGGTTCTCAAGCTCCTTTTCCGGAAGGGAAACCGGGGCGGCTTCCTTGAGGATCGAGTTCCAGTAGGCGCGGCAGGAGCGGTAATGCAAATCATAATCCAGACGCGCGATTGCTTTCGCTCTTTCCCGGGAAACAGGGCCGTTCGGAACACGGATTTCAAAAACAGCTTCCTCTCCCGGCATGACAAGAACGGAAAGTTCGTCTTCTCGGACGCCTCTCCCGTTGAGCAGGTTCACGGCAACGCATCCGGAATCATACTCATCCAAAGAGAGAATGCCGTCCGCAAGGGTATATTTCATCGGTGCGGCTGCGCGGCAATTCTCCGCATAGTTGAGGTACATCGGAACGCTTGCGGAGAAAAATGCGTATGCCGGAGCCTTCCCGGTGTTCCGGGCGCGCACTTTCATCAGCAGAACGACTTCTTCGCTGCGGTCGAGCATGGCGCGGCGGCGGAAGACCTCATCATGCGGGATTCTGCACTGTCCGGGATATCCGTTGAAGGCATAGGCGACATCGTTCGGCGTACCCTTCACCGACTCCTTGGAAAGGAGATGCGATTCGA
The DNA here is from genome assembly GCA_900549045.1 of uncultured bacterium. Lineage (GTDB taxonomy): Bacteria > Verrucomicrobiota > Lentisphaeria > Victivallales > UBA1829 > UBA1829. The sequence goes on from URNE01000024.1 coordinate 3,551, forward strand.
GCGTGGCGAATGCGGTGATGTCATAATCCACCGCGCCGTCGCGCTGAGTCGAACGCAGAATCGGCAGAAAGCCGTCTTCAAGAGAACGCGCAATGGAGGGCGCAGCATGAACGCCCGGCCCGATCAGGAAGTCGAGGAAATAGGGTTCGGCTCCGGGAGCGGCAGATACGCAATGCTGATGTGTCGCGGGTGCGATGTAGCCCCAGGTGCGGAAATCCAGTTCGCCGAGCTGATGAATTTTTGAACCGCGGATGTCATTGTAATCCACCCAGAATCCGCGGATGTCGGGACCGACGCCGAGCCATGTCTGCGCGATGTGGGAGCGTGTGAACGAATTCGCTTTTTCCAGCGTCATTTCCGTCTCGTTTTCGACTTGCGCGAAATCCGATCTCGCGCCGCCGGAAGCGACTGCGAGAGCGATCTCCATATAGCTGCGCGGATCTTCCGCCGGCAGTGCGGCTGCGCCGGCATCCGGAACATACACCGGATACCCGGAATTCACATCGCGCAGGAAAAACGAGAACTCGCCAGCCGTCACGATCGTGCTTCCTCCCCCCGGCTTCAGGTTCACTTCTCCGCATTCCACAAACAGCTCGACGGCGTTTTTGAACTCCGCCGGCGAAAGCAGTCTGCCATAACGTACCGACACCGCGCCGGAGCGCGGCGTCTCAAAAACGATTCTGCATTTCATCTCTGTTCTCCTTTTCAGTCAGCGGTCCAGCGGACCGCGGTTGCAATGGTTTGACCTGGTTTCAGCTTCGCACAGACTCTTCCGCGCTCCGCATCGTCAAGAGAAAGCGGATAGTTCGTGCACGGCTCCAGAATCGCCGTACGCGAAGCGTTCAGCCGTCCGAAACTGAAAAACAGCCAGGCGCAGCGGAAAATTTCCGGATCGAACTGACAACGGAAACTCCGTCCGCACGTATGTTGAAGCGAGAGTTCTCCCGCGCTCAATCCAGTCAGGAAAAGGAAATCGGAAGATCCGTTCATTTCCGGAACCGTGTACGGATTCCGCCATGCGCGCGGCATGGCGTCGGGGAATTTCGACCAGTCTCCCGGATCAGGAGCCTGACAGCACTCCGCCGGAGCAAAAACAAGGTCCCCGGGATCAATGCGGAGCGACGCATGCAGCTTCCAGAGAAACGCGAGTTCCCGCTCCCCGGGATTTGTAATTTCATATTCCGAAATCAGCGTGCTTCCGGAAAGCGACATCGTCCGCGAATACATCAGGCCGCAGACGGGAAGCGCACCTTCCAGCACGATTCTCATTCCGTCCTTCCGAACGTTCAGCGGCAAAGTCCAGAGCTCGCCGTGATCGGGGAAACCGCGCTCGGGAACATCGTTCGGAAGCAGCTCGTCGAAACCGCCCGCAAAGTTGCCGTCATAATCCAGCGCGGGGTTGACGGGCAGACGCGACGCATCGTACCACGCGTGTTCAAATCCAAAACGCCTGTCGGTAAACCGCACAATGCGTCCGCCATGATCGGGATCGACCGCAACCGAAAGCGTTTCGTTTTCAAGACAAACGAGTTCAGACATTCCGCACCTCACGCTTTTGTTCCGAGAAAACGCCGTTCTTCCGCCGCCTCGCGGAAGCCGTCTGGGAAATCCTTCGCAAAGCACCGGCGGATCAGGGGAAGAAGCGAAAACTGCAGCTTGCGCGCCGTTTCCGAATCACCGCGCATCCATGCGTCGACAATCCCCATGACGGTTTGCGGCTCAAGCCCTCCCGTTGCAACAGTCGCGCCGTCCGCCCCCATGATGAGACTTGCGAGAAGCAGCTCTTCGGAACCGGTCAGAATTTTGAATTCCGGGCGATGCGCCTTGATTTCCGCAATCAGCTCCTCGAATCGAGCGAAATCGCGGGAGCTGTCCTTCAACCCGTGAATATTCGGATGAGATGAAAGCTCAACGATCGTCTCGAAGGTCATCGGCGATGTAAACGCCGGAATATCATAGAGATACATCGGAAGCGGCGAACGGTCCGCCACCTCGTTCATGAAGCGGATGACGCCCGGCTGTCCATGACGGAAAAACGGCGGCGGAGCAACGGCAATCGCATCCGCGCCCGCCGCGCGGCAGGCATCCGCAAGTTCAATGACGAGATCAGGAGAGCCTGCGATCGTCCCGGCGACAAGAAACATGCGTCCGCCGACCGCCGCCTTTGCAATCCGCACCGTTTCCGTTTTCTGCGCATCGCTCAGAGTCGTGAATTCCCCCGTGCTCCCGTTCAGAAAAAGTCCGCCAACTCCGAAATCCGCCATTTTCGAGTAATAACGCGCCATGCCGTCCGCATCAAGTTCGCGCCCTTTGCGCATGACAGCCGGGGGAACGAGAATCAGTGGTTTCTTCATTTGCCGCTCCAGATGGTTTCGCCTTCGTAGCGGATTTCGACTTCACGCCCGAAACGTTTGATGGCGTCGTGATTGATTTCCACACCGAGCCCCGGAGCGTCCGGAAGTACGATTTCTCCGTTCCCATCGGGCGCGATGCGTTCCACGGTGAGGCTGCGCGCCGGTTCCGCGCACTCGACGGGAAACTCGCACCATGCGGACTCCTTCATTCCCGCAAACGGCTGAACCGACGCAGAAAGGGCAAGCTGCGTCGTGAATGTGTGATTGACATAGACCGTTCCCGTTTTCCGTGCATATTCCGCCACTTTCCATGCGGATGAGATGCCGCCGATGCGCCCGGTGTCGATCTGAATGAATCCGACCTTGCCGAAATCAATCAGATTGAACGCCATATCGGGATTGTGCGCGCCTTCGCCGCCGGCAAGTTTTTTCCTTCCCCACCGTTCCGTGAGTTCGGAATAAGCGTGAAACGCATTCGAGGTGAACGGTTCTTCAAGCCAGACCGCACGGCATTCCTTCAGAACGGGAAGAAGCGCCGCGGCACGGGCGACGTCATTCTTCCAGACCGTTCCCGCGTCGATCATCAGAGCCGCCTCGTTCCCGAGTCCTTCGCGGGCGGCGCGGACGTGCTCGACATCCTGTTCCGGCGTGCCGCGTCCGAACGGTCCCCAGCCGAATTTCGCTGCGCGGAATCCGGCGTTTCCCGATTCAACTCCCTTCCGGTAAGTCTGCTCCGGCGTATCCCCGAAAAGCTGTGAGGCATATGCCGTTTTCGGATACGTTTTTTCATATCCGAGCAGCTTCCAGACAGGCATCCCGCGCTTGCGTCCGAGCATATCCCACAAGGCTATGTCAATTCCTGAAAGCGTGTGATCCGCCTGGAGCAGATCGAAGCTGTTTTCGCGGACTTTCTCCGTCAGCGCGAAAATGTCGGCCGGCGAATTGATTTCCGCTCCGACAACCGACATTTTCAGTGGTTTGCATGCGAGATGCGACATGGGGCAGCACCATGCGGCGATTGAGACAAGCGGCGATGCTTCGCATTCGCCCCATCCTTCGCTGCCGTCGTCCATGACAACCCGCACAAGCAGCGCATCCTGGCTGCCGTCTCCGATGTCGCGGATTTCATCCGCTGCAAGGTAGTGAAAATCAACCTGTTCTATTTTCATAAGTCATTCATCCTTAAAATGTTATTGTAAGCCCGCCGTCGACGGTGAGCGTGTGTCCGGTGATGTAGGCTGCGTCGGGACCGCAGAGGAAAAAGATTGCTCCCGCGATCTCCTCCGGTTTTCCCGCGCGCCGAAGCGGGAGATGACGCCCGGCGACATAATTCTGTCTGAACCACTCGGTTTCCAGTTCGGAACTTCCCGCAGCGGAGCTCATCGGCGTGTCGACGAATCCGGGCGCAACAGAGTTCGCGAGAATTCCGCGGTCCGCAAGTTCGAGTGCGAGCCCCCGGCAGAACTGTTCGATCGCGGCTTTTGCGATCCCGTATGCGGAGGAGCCGCGTTCGGCGCGCCGGGCGTGAATTGAAGTCACATGAACGATGCGGCCGCCCTCCCTCATCCGCGGCGCAACCGCCCGCGTAACCCGGATTGCGCCGTCGAGCATGACGTCGAGCGGTTTTCTCCACCGCTCGAACGGAGAATCAAGAACCGGATCCGTCATCGAAACGCCGGCGCAGTTGACAAGCGCATCAACGGACACAATCCCCCTCTTCTCCAGTTCTTCATTCAAGCGCCGCATCGTTTCCTCTTCCGCATAATCCCCGGCGACAACCGGATGGCGCGCCTCTCCGCCGGGAAGACCTTCCGCGATCTCGCGCAGCAGCGCTCCGCGCCTGGCCATGAGCACCGCCCGCCATCCTTCGGCTGCAAATCTCTTCGCTGCGGCATATCCGATCCCGGATGACGCCCCTATCAGCACAACTGTCTTCATCGTATCCTCATGTTTTGCTTTACAGTTTCCCTGTCCCTGCATTTAAATATACTCGACGTTCCCCGTTTTGAAAATGACAGATCGTCCTTATTTTTTGCAATATCGTCTCTATTTTTCTTAAATGCGTCTTGACATGCCGCCGGGGAGCTGTTACAGTATGGGGGAAACAAGGAGAACTCAATGAAATCGGAATCCGGTATTATTATGGGGAAAGACAGCCGGGTGCAGCCGGGCTTCAAGTGGTTCGGACCGCGCGCGTTCGACTGGAATATGATCGTGACGCCGGAAGGCTCGTGTTCCGTGTTTTCAGAAAACAGACGTCTGTGCGAGCTGACGCAGGGAAGCGTTTTTCTCTTTTCGCCCGGTCGCCCGCGCAGCTACGAGGTAAAGACGACCTGGACTGGAATCTGGTGTCATTTCGTCCCGGAGCACACGCCCGACTGGAAGCGGTGTTCCGGAAACTGTTACAGATGCTGTCCGGAGGAAACGGTTTTTGCCCGCATCTGCGACAGCATCACCGAAGCGTACGAACTTTACCTTTCCCGCTCGCCCGGATGGCACATTCTGACACGGCACCTGCTGGAGGAAATCGTCCTTCGCGGAAATTCCCGTCCGGATCTGAATGCGGTTCCGCCGCAAATCCTTCATGCGCAACGGCTTCTGAACGATTTGAACTTCCATTATGAAGATTTTGAAGAAATCGCGCATCTGACTGGTCTGTCCCGTTCCGTATTTTTCCGTTTATTCCGCGAGCACACGGGAACGACGCCTCAGCGTTACCGCGAGAGCCGCATGCTGCGTCTTGCAACCGCACTTCTGGAGGCTTCGGATTTGACTTTAAATGAAATCGCCTCCCGAACGGGTTTTTCGGATCCGTACTATTTTTCGCATCGTTTCAAAGCCGCGTTCCATCAGTCTCCCGGAACCTACCGACGGAGTCTCCGAGTCAATGCCGACTCCGGAAAATGATGTTTCCGATTCGCTTCAGGTCCACTGAAAACTGCGGCGGATGAATGTCGAACGACGCCTGAACAAGACGCGGCCCAGCAGATGCACGTTTCATTCAACAAGAAACCGTCCGGAGAAAAACCAATTCCATCGGCTCGATTTTAACTTTGACAACCCCTTTTTCAAAGACTGCAGGTTTCCATGTTCCGCGCGGGGAAAGTTTTTCCAGTCCGGCGCCCTCCGGCAGACCGGAAAGTTCCAGTCTGTTCAAAGGGTCCAGCCCGAGATTGAACGCACAGATCGTCTGATGTCCGCGGTCCATAAACGTATGAAGCGCCAGTGGAGCATCTCCGGCATACCATATCCTGAGTCCAAGCTCCTTCCGGAGGAACTCTTTGCGGTACGGATTCAGAAGTCCCGCACTCGCAAACCAGTATTCGCCGGGCAGTTTTCCCGATACGGTCAACACGGTTCCTCCGAACCTGTTTTCAAACCGGACCGCGCCGGGCGCAAGCGGTTCCGATTCCTTTGCATGACGGAACGGGGAATGGAACAAACAGGAACGCACGACGGACTTTCTGGAAACGGGAGTCAGTTTGACGCCGGGACAGACCTTCTGCATGGTCATGCCGTCGACCGTTTTTTCGAATGTGGCTTCCGGGAGATCCCACTCTTCCGCCCTTACGCCGATCCGGTCTCCGAATCCGCGTTTCGTCAGAGCGAGTGCGGCTCCGCCGTCCAAAAGAACATTTCTCTTCAGATACGTTTTCAGCTGTTCATCCGTCGCAAATCCCACTTCGGACTCGCAGAGAGCGATGACGGTATCCGGTCCCGGATCTTTGACATAAGCATGAGGCAGCCCGAGAAAACCGAAACAGTCCGTGTTCCAGCTGGTGTATCCGGTCATGCCCCAGGGGTGCGCAGCGACATTGAATTTCGGGTAAGGGATCAACGGCGAAACCACACCCTGCCACTCCGGCTCCATCTCGTAAACAGCATCGTAAAAACCGGAATATTCCGCGAGCTTTTTCCGATAGGCCTTCCCTGTTGCGGGAGAATACTCCGCGGTATCGGTGATCCAGAGCTTTCCGCCGGAACAGCCGTTCAGCAGCGACCACGTGTAAAGGGCATGAATCGTCGCTGCCGAGGTGAAGCAGCGGTTGTGACAGCAGGTATCCGTCTCGACCAGAATCGTGCACTCTTCCGGCGCATGAGCTTTCTGAACCGCGGTTTTCTGCATCCAGGCAATGACCTCGTTCGGCTTTTCGTGCATGTAAAGATATTCCGGATTGTTGATCCGCAAAACCGGCGGAGCTCCTTTCGCGGCGAGAATTTCCGCCATCGCGGGCGCGTGACGGATATCGCCGTTGCAGGTGCAGAACATACCCTGAATCGAGGGATCGACAGCATCGAATTCGGCCCGGATCCGGCGGACCATTTCAAAGAGTCCCTCCTGTTGGAACTTGTCCCAAACCTCCGCCAGGGCGTCATCCTTCAGCAACGCCTCCTTCAGCTGTGCCGGACTGTATTTCTTCCGGATCCGGCGATTGAATTCCTTCATGTGAAGCGGGCAGAAGCAGCCGCCGCGTCCCGAGTGCATCCGCGTATCGTCGTCCATCATGAAAAAATCCGGTTTCAGCTGCGCGACCGTACGGATTGAGGCGCGGACATAAGCCTGAAAACCGGGATCCAGCGGACAGAACACGTATGGCGTTTGACCGTCCGCATAGGTGAACTTCTGAAACGGCGCCTTTTCCGCGGGAACCCAGCCGTGCCCGATCATCGACTGAATGAGTATGCCGACCGGCATTCCGCATTTCCCGAGCGCGACTTTCTGTTTCCGGTAGAGTTCCGCAAGGCGGTCCGCTTTGTCGGAAACCGGATCTCCCTCCGGCACAAGAGAGCAGATAAACATGGCGGACTGGATGACGCCCTTCCAGAACATCCGGATCAGATCTGCGGCAGTTTCCTTTTCAAACCCCGGAATCATCGGGGTTACATTGATCATGTTCCGTTTCATCTTTACATCCTTTTCCTGATTTGCCGCCTTTGGACGGAGCTGCGTTGATTTCCGGATATTTCAGAGAATCATGCGGAGCGGGCGGCGCCGTTCTTTCCGTGAATTCTCCGAAGCCATGCCGTCAACCTCATCCTGCAGACGTTTTCGCCGCCGAGCCGTTTCCTGTTCGGTTCGATCAAAATCGCCGCGGCGATTCCGGGCAAAAAAAATTTCCTACTCAGAAATACTCTAACACATCTTGTCCGATTTTCAATTCCCCGTTTTGAAAATCGGACATATTTGTTGTCCGGAGCGGGCGGCGAGATGCAATTTTTCCTTCTCCGTAAAATCCGCCGACGAACCGGAAACACGCCGCGCGGTCCGTTTGTACAGACCTGCATCCGCCCGTTTACCGAGAGAGCGCCTCCGCCACCTTGCAGACGGCTCCGACGGTGTCAAAGGCGTCCCGCAAGGTGAAAAACTCGCTCACGGGAAGCCGGGATCGCCGTATTCAACACTTCTTCGGCCACGGAGCAAAGGGAGCAGGTTCCGCCGGAAACGATTTCCGCCGGCCAGATGTTGCCGGGGAAGAAACTCTTGTCCGCGAAAAGACGCTCCCGGCAGATCGGGCGCGGAATGTAACCGCCCATCGCAGTTCGCGACCGTCCTTCAGAATGGTGTGCAGCGGAGCGTAATCGTCCGGCGTGACGTGCCCTTTCCGGAGCGAAACCGGGGCTGTCAACTCAAAATCCGGAACTGTTGAACACGTTTTACGACGGGATTGCCGAACTCAATTGCCGATACAGCCAAATACAGCGGAACTACACGCATGAAAATTTTTAATTCCGAGGAAAACATCGCGCCCCTCCGGCCGAGACAGCAGGAGGGGCGCAAATCGTTGCATTCCGATGAAACGGAAATCACATCAGAAAACCGCCGTCGCAGTTCAGAACCTGGCCGGTCACATAATCGGCTTCCGGAGAACAGAAGAAGTAAACGACGTTCGCGACGTCGGCGGGTTTGCCGGCACGCTTCAGCGGGATGTTCACGAGGAACGCATCACGGGCTTCCTGCGGAAGCTTTTCCGTCATGTCGGTGGCGATGTAGCCCGGGCAAACCGCGTTCGCGGTGATGTTGCGGGAGGCGAATTCACGCGCGGTCGTCTTGGTCAGACCGAGGACGCCGGCTTTCGAAGCGGCGTAATTCGCCTGGCCGACGTTGCCCATGCGGCCGACGACGGAGGAGATGTTGACAATGCGGCCGAAACGGGCTTTCATCATCGGGCGGATCGCGGCTTTCGTCATATTGAACACGCCCTTCAGGTTCACGGCGATAACGGCATCCCAGTCCTGCTCGGTCATCTTGAGCATCAGGGTGTCGCGGGTGATTCCGGCGCAGTTCACGAGAATGTCAAGCTTGCCGTATTTTTCAACAACTGCTTTGACGGCGGCTTCGGCATCGTCGAACTTCGCGACGTTTGCGGCGACGGCAAAAGCTTCATGGCCGTTCGCACGGAATTCCGCCGCGGTCTTCTCCGCGACATCGAGCATGATGTCGACCATGGCGACGGTTGCGCCTTCCGACGCGAGTTTTTCACAGATGGCTCTGCCAATGCCGCGGGCTCCGCCGGTGACGAGTGCGACTCTTCCTTCAAGGTTCTTTCCCATTTCTAAATCCTTTCAGTTGCAATTTATTGAATCATTCCGGAAACATTGACCAATGTTTTGGAGGGATCAATCTTCTTGACGAATCCGGTCAGAACCGCGCCCGGTCCGAATTCCACGAATTTCTCTGCGCCGAGCCCGATCAGCGTGCGGACGCAGTCTTCCCATTTGACACTGCCGGCGACCTGCCCCACAAGGTTTTCCTTGATCTGCCGGAGATCCGTTTCAACAGCGCCCGTAAGGTTCTGCACGACCGGATGTTCCAGCTCGGAAACGAAGGTGTCGGCGAGAGGCTCGCGCAACTGTCTGCCGGCTTCCGCCATCAGACGCGAATGGAATGCGCCGGCGACGTTCAGCGGAATTGCGCGCTTCACGCCTTTTTCCTTCAGCATTCCGCAAGCCTTGAGAACGCCATCCTTTTCGCCGCTGATCACGATCTGACCCGGGCAGTTGTAGTTGGCGACGTCGATGTCGCACTCTTTGCAGACTTCGCGGATGACGTCCGGATTTCCGGCGATGATCGCCGCCATTCCGCCCTGAGTGGCGCGGCAGGCTTCATCCATGAGTTCGGCGCGGCGGGCGACAAGCTTGAGTCCGTTCGCGAAAGTGAAATATCCCGCGGCGGCGAGAGCCGCATATTCGCCGAGGCTGAGTCCGGCGCAGCCGACGACTTCATCGGGATCGCCGTCGAATTTTTCACGGTAAGCGGCGAGACATGCCATGCTGGTCGTATAGATTGCCGGCTGACAGTATTTGCTTTCTGTCAGTTTTTCCGCGGGGCCGTTGAAGCAGATGTCGGAAATGCTCCATCCGAGCACGGAATCCGCCTCGTTGAAAATTGCGGCCGCGGCGTTGCTCTGTTCGTAGAGATCCTTGCCCATTCCGACAGTCTGAGCG
>URNE01000025.1 GCA_900549045.1 uncultured bacterium
CCAGCAACAGCTTTCCCGCAGCAAAGACAAGACCGACTGCCGAAAAAACATCGGCGCCGGCCTCGGTTGAATTCATTTGCTGTTCAAGCAAAAAATTTATTTCTCTGATTCTCCGTTGAGAGCGTTGAATCAACTTTTCTCAGGTTCGGGCAACCATCGAGAACATCAGTCGGCCGGAAACATTCCGCACAACAATACAGGGACCGTCAGGTGTATGCTCCCATTCCAGAGGAACCGGCGTTTTGTCAAAGATGTTGTATACCCCGACGTCCGGAGCACACACGACCTCCGGCGTCTCTTCCGCGGCAAGAGGCGGGAAGAAACGGATTTCCGCATTCTTCAAGCCTGAACACATCAAATGCCCGCACCGCGAGTAGTACGGATAACTCTGCGGCTGAAGTTTCAATGAAACGACCGAGGATTCCGACTGTTTCACAAAGCAGCGGCACTCCTTGCGCCAGCTCTTCTCCGGATGCCAGACGCCGTTTCCGGATCCGTCAATCCACGTCTCGCCCTCAATCACCAGCGGAACGCCGTACGGGGTGTTCACGTGCATTTCCGCCGTCGTGTCGGGCGCATATATCGAGAAGAAAAACGCATTGTCATGACGCGAAACGCTCGTGCGCGGAACCTTCGATTCAGCCGAACGGAGCACACAGCCGAAGCGCCAGCCGAATTCTCCGGCAAGATCGCGCAGCAGACGCGGAACAGGGAAAATCTCTCCGTCTTTCGCATAATCGAAATTGCGTCCGTCCCATATGTCGTTCGATGCGGGAAGAACCGCGCGCACGAATCCGATCTCCGCGCCGTTCTCAAGTCTCCGGCTCAACGCAACAACACGTTCCTCTCCGCCGCAGTGTGCAACTGCACGCGTCCGGAACGATGCTCCTTCCGCCGGGACCTCCGTAAGCCCGCCGCAGGAATACTGCGGAAGAATATGCACCGTCGAAGGAAACTCTTCCGGGCAGCCATCGCCTTTCATGCGGGTCTCGACAGCGACATCGCCAGAGATCGCCGTATCCGCACGCAGCTGAAGCAGAGCTTTCACACGCTCCGGCGCTCCCTGCATCACGCCATAAAACAGAATCTTTCCGCCTGAAGCAAGATGCGCTTCCAGAGCGTCCATGTTCGCCCCGTCGGCGGCGGAAACCGGAACGACAAGGATTTTTCCCTTCAGCGCCGGATTCTTCTCCGCCGTCAGCCTGCGGAAAATGCGGGTGCTGACCACGGTGTTCAGAGGCAGTCCCTCCTGCACGCATTCGCCGATGAACATCTCCTCCGTAAACACAATATCGGGGCGCGGATTCGCGCCGCGCACATGATCGGTATACTCGTCGAACGGGTAGACCCAAACGAGCGGCGAGGGCCGGTCCGGCGCATGGTCAAACGCCTCGAACAGGTGCGGAATCACTTCATGCGGCACCTGGTCGGGCAGTTCGCCCCACGTGCTGTCGACCGAAAGCAGAGCGACGCTGTTGGCGGAGACGGTCCGGCCGTTGTCGTCAATTCTGGACACCGCGAGAACCGGGTAGAGATCCCACGGTTCGCGCGCATAGCGGTCGAGCCACGGGCTGTTGCAGAACCAGGGATCATGGATGTAATAGCGGAACGGAAGACGGTCGTCGGGAAGTTCCGCGATGTGGGACATCCACGCGACGATTTCGAGTCCGGTGTTGAAGTTCAGAGCCGCCCATGGGGAATTGACCGGAGGCGCAATTCTGTATTTGCCGTAAAGTTCGCGGATGGGGCATGCGTCCGTCGCGATCTCCAGACCGGCGGAGCAGTTGCTGCCGCGCGTCTCGACGACGCATTCCGGATACGCATCAAAGAAATCCTTCCAGAACGAAAGCATCAGTTCCGCCGCCTCGCCCGCTTTTTCCGGATGAAACGCGTGTTTGTCGAAAAGCATTCCGGTGATGCCCCATGTCTCCGTCCCGAAGCCCATGCCGTTGGAAAGCCAGAGATAGTCGAACCCAAGGTCTTTTTCCATTGCCTTGTACTGTTTCGCAAGGAAGGTTCCGACCGATGTTCCCTCCGGAATGCCGTCCGGATACGCCGCATAGCGCTCCGAATCCGCATGAAAACGCGCGGTGCAGGTGACCACGCTGTTCGCGAACATGGTGTGTCCCAGGCAAATTTCGGGATGCTTCCGGTATTTGAAGTTGGAAATGGCGAATTCCGGACCGTTGTCGTAGGTTGCGCCGATGCGGATGGGCTTCCGCGCGATCTCCGCCCCGGTCTCGCGGACGACTTCAATAAGACGCTTGAGCCAGGCATAGGAGCGCGGCCCGGCGTCCGGAACGACCTTGACGGGATAATGATGCGTCTGGTGCTTCTGCCGCTCCGTGGCGTTCTCCGGACACGGCGTGTGATTCGCGCATCCCGCCCAGTACGCCCACTCGAACGTCTGCGAAAGGTCGCCCGAATATTCAAATATTTCGCTGCCGTCCGACGTCCAGAGCATGACGGACACCGCATCCGCGGCATCCGTCAGCGGCTTCCACTGGGTGAACATGCGGCGGCAAACCGCATACATCGTCGCTTCCGATTCATCCCGGAACGGTTTGGAGCTGAGCTCCAGCGTAACATTCTTCAAGTGCATATAACACGTCTCCTTGTTTGATTCCGCATATATTATACACCCGAAATGCGAAATCCGCTTGGACAATCGTCCGGAAAGCGGATTTTCGGTGCAAAAAACGCAATATTGTCCAAAAGATTTTTACTTCCGGGCTTCCGCCTTCTCCGATTTCTCCGCCTGCGCGGCGGAAATGTAGGCTTTCACCCGCTCTCCGATGGCGGGGAAGTTCTGGACGACGCTTCGCGCGATCTCCGTCTTCATCATGTCAAAGGGCGGAAGACGCACGCGTCCCTTCTCGTCGTCGAACTCCTTCTGGAAACGGTTGTAGGCGATTTCCGCAAGTTTCAGATGCGCGGACGCGCCCTCTTCGTCGTCGTAACCGAGCAGCAGACAGCTCTGGAAGATCAGACCGCTGATCAGCTCGTGGACCTGCTTGTAGCTGCCGTCCTTGATGTCCTCGGTCCACTCGCGGAGAATGAACGTGTCGAAATCCTGATAACGCGGATCATTGCGGCGTTCCTTGCGGATAAGACGGAAGTATTCGCGCGCCTTCGCGTATTTGCCGTAGCTGTAGAGCGTTACGGCGGCGTTCTTCATGAAGTTGTCGAGCGCGCTCTTGAAGGTGAGCGTTTCGTTGCGCTTGTAGGCGTCGAGATACCCCTCTCGGACCGCGTCGACGATGCCGAGATTCGGGATGAGCATGTAGTTCATGCTCGGCTCCTTGCCCGGAAGCAGAATGCGGCCGGCGATGAACGACTCCTTCAGCGACTGCGTAATCATGCGGTCACAGTCGATGCTCTCGCGCTTCGGACTGTACATGATGCCGAGCGTCGCCCAGTAGATCGCGAAGGAGTCGGAGAGACGCCAGTCGAGTTCGCCGTATTTCTGATTGATTTCCAGCACGATTTCCGGGCGGAGCTTGTAGTACTCGCGCAACCAGAGGGCGCGGAGGAAGGTGTCAAGCCCGTTTTTCGTCTCGGGAGCAAGCGATTCCGCGAGCTTTTCCGGAAGAACGCCCTCTTTGCGGAAGGCGGCGGAAAGAGCCTCCAGATTCTCGAATCCGGCGGCTTTGACGGACTCAAAGAGTTTGGAGTCGTCCGCATGGAGTTTGCGGAATTCGGAAATGGTTTTCGGCGCAGCGGCAAGCGCTTTCCAGTCGGGGGAATCGCCGTTGTAAACCTTCATCATCTCCTTGCAGATCATGTACTTGTAATAACGCTGGGCGTCGTCGAGCATGTTGCCGATTTTGTGCTGGTAAATCCAGCCGAGCTCGCGGTAGAGAAGCGGGTCGTTGGCGTTGTAGTCGAGCGCCTCGTCGCGGATGAGTTCGATTCCGCGCTGCACCCAGCGCCAGCGGTCGACGGGAGAGGTGTAGGTGACGGAGATGTTGTATGCCATGTTCCACGCGAGATAGGCGGTTGCGCCGGTGAACTTCGGCTGAAGTTTGGTGATCCACGATGCAAGCTGCACCATCTCGAAGTATTTTCCCTGCTGCTGGAGCCCGTTTGTGCGGAGCCAGAGCATATCCGCAAGAATGCCGCGGAACCCGCCGAGCGCAACCGTGGTGAACGCGACCGTCGGGGGGAGTCCCTCAATGCCGGCTTCATCGACCAGTTTGTCGGTCTTCACGATGCTGTCGAGCCGTTTCTGCACAAGAAGCGTCGCGCCGATGAGAACGGCGAACGCGGCGAGCGCGAAAAACCAGATTCGGAAACGTCTGAAATACATGATATTTTACCTCCGGATTGCGGCGAGCGAAAGCTCGCGGCGGTTGTAAAGCCACGCACCGAGCAACGCGAGCGGAACGCCTTTCAGCACGATCTGAAAGAGAATCGCAGAACCGATTACGGAAAGCTCAATGAGTTCGCCGTTCGCGATTGCATCCGATATGCCGAACTTCTGAAGCGGAATGATCACGGAATGCAGCATGCGTCCAAGCCAGTAGCCGTAAAGATCCATCGCCGGCATATCAAGTCCGCCGTACGTCGCCTCGCTCGAAATCAGAAACGACGCGAAGAAGCCGAACGCCATGTACGAAATCGTAATGAAGATCGCCGTCGGCATGGAGAGGAACGAGGCGAGCGAAACCGCCACCAGAACCGACGCCGTCACGCCGAGGAAAATCATGAACACGCCGCGCACATAGTTCGCAAAAAATCCGGTCTCCTTCAGCAGCAGCGTCGGACCGTCCGCCACCTGGATGACGAGCGGTTTTCCGCTCGGCGCAAGGTTTGTGAAACCGATCACCGCTTCGCCGTTCACGATGACATTGTCCGCCGGAAGTTCAAATTCGTTCATTGCGGCGGTGAGAATCTGTTCCGGCGGACGCGAAACATATCTCAGGCGCGGAACCGGATCCGGCAGCTTTTCGCCGGGCTTCAAAGTCTTCGGATCGGGCTTTTCGATATAATTGATCACCGCGCCCCACGCGCCGTAACCGTGATCCTGACTCTGCTGAACATCGACCATGCCCGAATACGCGCGGTAACGGATGAAGAACGAACTGTCTTCCGGAATCTTCTCCGGAAGCCCCGTATAAGTCCAGTAACGGGTCTTGCCCGCAGGAATTTCCGCCATTGCGGCGACAATCTGACGGTATATGACATCAATCGCCTTCGCGCGGGCGTCCCCGGTGAGCACCTGCGAAATGAGCACGCCCTGCGAATTCTTCTTTTCATTGAACGCCTTGAGCGCAATCGCCTTCACATCCGGCAGCTCGGGCCGGTAGGCGCGGCGTCCGGTGAGCACTTCGTTTTCCATGCGGACGCGCTCCTCCGGCGGGAAATCCTGACGGCCGCTCTGATAGAGAATGAAGCCGTAAACCACGGCGGAAGAAATCAGCAGCAGCGCCGCAAGGACGGCAAGCACGCCGGTGAACTTCCCGAGCCAGACAACGTAGCGGGAGACGGGTTTGACGACGATCAGATGCAGCCGGCAGTCCTCCACATCCGCTGTCATGGTCTGGCAGCCGAGCCAGACGCCCGAAAGCATCAGCATGACGGTGATGAACGTGAAGCAGTATTCCAGAGAAACCTGCATGTAGCCGTATGCGGTTCCGTCGCCTTTGATTGTGTTCGGCACAAGCAGGACGCCGAGCAGAAGCACGAAGAGCAGGAACTGGAACACATGCGACCGCACGGCACTCCGGCAGGTCAGCTTGACAATGGCAGAAAACGAAGTCATTTCAACTCCTCCGCGTCACAGATCTTTTTTGCCGGAGAGAAGATCTTTGAGCTTCTGATTCGCCTCATTGAGCTGTTCTCTTGCGGCGTTGAGCTCTTTTGCATCCTCCGGCTCCTCCTTCGGGACGTCATCGGATTCGAGAGAGGTCAGACGCTGTTCGTCGACCCGCGGTTCCGCTTTGACCGGTTCCGGTTTCGGCGGCTCCGGCTTCCTGAGTCCGGCAAGCACTTCGAGTTTTTCTTTGGAATCGCCGCCGGAGAGATAATCCGCGATTTCCCCTCCCGAAGTCGCGCCCGAAGTCTCCACGCTTTCACGCTTCGCCCTGTTCACGACGTCGAGGAAGAAATCTTCCAGACTCATGCGCGGGTGATCCAGCGTATACGTTCCGCCGTTCTTTTTGATGACGGATACGATCTGTTCCATTGCCTCATCGGGCAGATCGGGCATGGTGATGCGGCTGGAGCCCTTCACGGTGAGCAGTTCGCTGATCGGTCCCTGCGCGCGGATTTTTCCGCCGTAGAGAATCATGACGCGGTCGCAGACGTCCTCCACATCGCCGAGCAGGTGACTTGTGACGATGACGGTTTTGCCGCGCTTCTTGAGCAGGCGGATGAGGTCCTTGACCTCCTTGCAGCCGATCGGATCAAGTCCGGAGGTGGGTTCGTCGAGAATGAGGAACGCGGGGTCGTTGATCATCGCCTGCGCAAGACCGATACGGCGCGCCATGCCCTTCGAGAACTCGCCGACCTGGCGGTTGCGTGCGTGCGAGAGCCCCACCATGTCGAGCAGCTGCTCCGTGCGGAGCCTGCGCTCCTCGGCGGAAAGATTGAAGAGCGAAGCGAAGAAATCAAGAGTCTCCGCCGCGGTGAGGTACTTGTAAAGATACGTTTCCTCGGGCAGATAGCCGATCATCTTCTTGGTGTCGACATCGCGCGGGGAACGCCCGAAAACGGTGAGGCGGCCGGCTGTCGGATAGAGCAGACCGAGCAGCATTTTCACCGTGGTGGATTTTCCCGAGCCGTTCGGACCGAGCAGACCGAGCACTTCGCCTTCCCGGACCTCGAAATCAATGTCGTTGACGGCTTTCGCCTTCGGACGGTTCCAGAAATCCTTGAACTCCTTGGTGAGTCCGACCGCTTCCACAACGTTTCCCATTTCAACTCTCCTGAATTACTGTTTCGCGGTATTTTCCGCGCGGGTGATCTCCTCGCCGGTTCTCACCAGACGCGCACTGTTGAAGATGACAATCAGGGTGCTGACCGTGTGCAGCACCGCGGCAAGAACCGGACTCATCTGTCCGAACACCGAAAGGATGATGCCGCAGATCACAAACAGCATGCCGAACACAAGGTTCTGGTTGATGACCGAAGCCGATTTTCTGGAAAGCGTGATCAGCAGCGGAATGCGGCGCAGATCGTTCGTCATAAGCGCAATCGACGCGCTGTTGATCGCGATGTCGCTGCCGATCGCCCCCATCGCAATGCTCAGGTCCGCGGCGGCAAGCGCGGGCGCATCGTTCACGCCGTCGCCGACGAACGCCACGATGTCGTTCTTCTTCGCCTGTTCCACATATTCCACTTTCCCCTGCGGCAGACAGTCTCCGCGGAAGTCGTCGATGCCGACTTTCGCCGCAACCGCCGTCGCAACCGCCGAGCGGTCGCCGGTGACCATTGCGCACTGGCGGATCCCCTCCGCTTTCAGCTCCTTCACCATCTCCGCCGCTTCGGGACGGATCTGGTCGCGGAAGCCGACCCAGCCGATCGACTTGCCGTTGCGCACGATTACCGCAACGCTCATTCCTTCGACCTCGCTCTCATCATGCGGAAGCGCAATGTTCTGAGAAAGAATCCAGGCGGGACGGCCGACCATGCATTTGACGCCTCCGATCACCGCCTCAACACCCTTTCCAGGCAGTTCCTCGTAGGAATCGCCCTTCTCCGGCGCGATTCCCACTTCCTTTGCGAGACGCTGCAGCGCAAGCGCCGTCGGGTGGTTGCTGGCGATTTCAACGGAAACCGCCGTTTTGAGCAGTTCCGCCGGCTCCACGCCGTCAACCGGTTTCAGACGCGCGACTTCCAGTTCGCCCTTCGTCAGCGTTCCGGTTTTGTCGAACACGAAACAGCGGACTTTGGAGGCGAGTTCCAGATGCGCCACGTTCTTGATGAGGATTCCGAGACGCGCGGCCGCGGCAATCGCCGCGACCACGGCGGTCGGAGTCGCAAGAACCACGGCGCAGGGACATGCGATGACCATGAGCGTAATCACCCGGTTCATATCGCCGTCGGAGAACCACCAGGTGAGCGCCGCAAGCATGAGAATCGTCGGCGTGTAGAACCCGGCGTACTTGTCGATGATGCGCACCATCGGTGTCTTGCTCGTTTCGGCGGCGAGAATCATCTCTTTGACCTTGCCGAGCGTGGTATCGTTGCCGACCTTCGTCACCTTGACGTCGATCGCGCCGGAAAGGTTCATGGTTCCGGCATAAACTTCATCGCCCGCGCCCTTGTCGACCGGAAGCGATTCGCCGGTGATCGACGCCTGGTTGACCGCGCTCTGTCCCTTGACGATGACGCCGTCGATCGGGAAGTTTTCGCCCGGGCGGACATTGATGACGTCGCCCAGCTGAAGATCAAGCACTTCCGTTTCGACGAAGTCGCCGTCGACCAGCTTGCGCGCGGTGTGCGGCGTCAGACGGATCAGGTCTTCAATGGAACGCTGAGCGCCCGACGCGGTGCGCGTTTCGATGATGATTGTAATCAGCAGGAAGAATGCGATGATTCCGGCCTCGCGGAAAACTCCGCCCGCGAACGCCGCAAGCAGGGCCATCGCGACGAGCTCGTTCATGTAGACGCGTCCGGCGCAGAGGTCCTTGATTGCCGCCCAGACAATCGGGAGCGCAAGAACGATTGCACCGAGCACGGCGCTGAGTTCGGAGGCGAATTCCTGCGCGGGGAAAAGCCACTCAAGCAGGAAGGAATTCAGTATCAGGAAACCGCCGGCGACGGCGAATCCGGCGCGGCCCATGGAACGGGAGTGTCCGACCCCCTCCCCCATCGGCTGTCCGCAAACGCAGATCGAGGCGTCCTCGTGGTGATGATCATGGTCATGTCCGCAGCAGCAGCTCATTTCTTTGCCTCCTCATTCTTTTCTTCCGCCTCTTTCTTTTCTTTGGCGGTCAGCGGTTCGGGGTTCAGCTTGAGACGGAGCTCCTGGCGGCCGCTGCCGATGGAGTTGACGATGAATTTATCCTTGACTTTCCCCATTGCCTCCGCCATCACCTGCGAGAAGAGCGTTACGGTTACCGTATCCGGACTCTTTCCGTATTCGGCGAGAATGCTCTTGAAATAACCGGCATCCGCGGAAACGTCGGAAACGACGCGCTTGCGGTAGCTGTCCGCCTCGGAAACAATGCGGTCCGATTCGGACTGTGCAAGAGCGAGCTGTTCGATTTTGTAAGCCTCCGCCTTCTGAATCGCCGCGCTGCTCTGCTGCTGGGCATGCAGAACATTGTCGAAAGCGTTGATCGTCTGCGGCGGCGGACTCTTCTGTTCAAGGTCAACGCGGAGCACTTCCACTCCGATGCGGAGGTCGGCGACCCGCTTCATCACCATCGTCTCAATCGTCTTCTGATACTTCGACGCGCTACTGTTGTTGTTGTAGAGAATGCCGTCGACATTCCATCCGGCGGTGACGCGGAGAACGCAGTCGTCGAGCACGGCGCGGAGCAGAGTCTGCGGGCCGCGGGTCCCGCGGCGTTCGCCGTCGGGAGCGGTCATAACGTCATCCGCCTTCTCCGGATTGAGCGGCGTCATGCATGTTTTGTAGTAACGTTCCGGATCGACGACGCGGGCGGTCATCTTCCAGTCGGTGTGAACGATGCAGGCGTCTCCCGTGAGGAGATAACCGTCGATTCCCGGCTTGAGGGCGTCGGGAGCGCCGCCCATCGCCGAAGCCTCTTTCCGGTTCGTGATAAGCGCTCTGTTCGCCGGCATGAACGACGACGTTTCGATGCTGAAAGGACTCGTTTTCACTTTCACGGTCTGGCTGACCGGATAGGGGAAGACCCAGTGCCAGCTTTCCGTGCAGACTTTCTGAAACTTTCCGAACTGGAAAGTCAGCACTGCGGTATCGGGCTGAACGGTGAAGAAGCCGCTGAATATGAAGAACCACACCAGCAGCACGGCAATGGCGGCGACAAGGAGAGTGAACACCGCCTTGAGGCTTTTATTGAGCGTTTCGAAGCCGGAGGAAAACGCACTGTTCTCCGCCGCCCGTTCCGCTCTGATTCTTGTTTCAAGATCCTGCATGGTGATCTCCGTCAGTTCTTTTTCGCCGGTTTTTCAAGCGCGGAGCCGCCGAACTTCAGAATGTCGAACGGCGCGGAGTTGGTGTCGAGAACGAGAGTCGTGCGGCTGCCCATCAGACGCTTCATGGAATCGAGCTTGCGCAGGAAAACCGCGAGTTCCGGGTTTTCCGCAAAGACCGCGAGGTGTTTCGCCGCCGCGGCGTCGCCTTCCGCACGCAGAGCGGTCGCTTTCGCCTCCGCCTGAGTAAGAGCGTTGCGCTTGGCGGCGTCCGCTTCGGTCATGATTCTGCGGGACTTGACGTTGCCCTCTTCCTTGTACTTGGCGGCGGCGGCGTCACGCTCCTGGATCATGCGTTCCGCAATCGCCTTCGCCGGAGTTTCGGGAACGCCGATCGTCTTGATGTTCACCGCAATGACTTCCAGACCGTAGAGATCTTTGGCTTTCGGAGCAATGAGTTCCAGCATCTCTTTTTCCATCTGCGGAATCATGATCTTTTCCGGATCGGAATTGACCAGCCGGTCAAGATTGTATTTGCCGATCACCGCGCTTTTGACGGTTCTCATCTGACTGGAGAGATCGTCTTCCGCCGCGTTGATGTTGCCGCCGGAAGTCTGGAATCTGACGAGATCCTGAATGCGGTAAACCGTGTAGATTCCCGCTGTGATGTTTTTGCCGTCCGCCGTGCGGATCTCCTCAAGTTTGCCGATGTTGCCGTCGAAGCAGCGGAGACGGATGTCGTACTTCTGGATTTTCTGAATCGGGAGCGGCCAGCGGAAGTGGAGACCGGGTCCGCGTTCGCCGGTGATTTTGTTGAAAGTCAGAACGACTGCGCGTTCGGTTTCATTGACCTGATAGGAAAAGATCGCTATTCCGAAGATTGCCACGACGACAAGTCCGAGCAGCATGATCGGAATATTGATTCCGTGTTCCTTGTGGTGTGTGTCCGCCATTTATATTTCTCCTTCTATATTGTTTTACTTTAAATCGCCAAGGTCGGTGTCGGTCAGATCGGTGCGGGGCTTCTCCTCCGCATTCAGTTCCAGAATCTGAGTCGGAATGGATGCGGAAATGATGTACTTCCGCAGCGGTGCGCAGTCGTTTTCCAGGAAAGAAAGATAGGTGCGCAGCTTGAACATTTCAGGCATTCCGCGATAAGCGGCGAGCTGGCTGGAGAACCGACGGGCTTCCGCGCTCGAAACCGTGGTCGCGTTGAACTTGTAGGCCTCCGCCTGCTGAACGAGCTCAATTGTCTCGATCTCAGATGCGGCAAGCGTCCTGGTCCTGTACGCCTCGGCCTTGATGACCGCGGTCGCCATCTCCTCCTCCGCAACAAACACCTTCTGGAACGCCGGGGCGACGTCCTGAAGCGGCGGATGCGTATCGAGCAGATCGACGTTCAGGATCGTAACGCCGAGACCGCGCCTGTCGACTGCCTGCTGAATCTGTTCACGCAGCCTGCGGGTGATTTCGAGACGGCCGACCGAGAGATCGTTCATGAAGTCGGTGCTCGCAAAGTAGATCGTCGCCTGACGCGTTCCGATGTCAAGAACATATCCCCTGATGTTTTCAAAACCGAACGCATAGTCAAGAATCTTCTCGTGATTGACCTTGAAGGTCACCGGAAGGGAGGCGTTGAGCATGGAGACCGCGCCGCCGATGTCGCCGCTGGAATCCCGGTTCGCCACGAGGAACGGATTTTCGCCCGAACTGTGCTCGTTGTTCCAGAGAATCGTGCGGATCGGCTTGCCCGCCTCATTCTTCGATTTGATGACTGCGCCGATGGTGACCGTCTGCGGAACGTCGACTTCGATGCGCTGAATGTTTTCGCAAGGCCAGGGGAGCTTCAGGTAAACGCCCGGCTGAAGAGGCTTCCCGTCAACGAGAGCTCCGAACCGTGTCTTGAGTCCGAGCTCGCCAGGGCCGACCTCCGCCACGCAGGTGAAGATCCAGAGGATGAGCAGCCATGCGCCGATCGCGGGAATCGCGACCTTGCAGAACATCTGGTAGAGCGAAGTTCCGGAAATTTTGAATCCGAACTGGTAATCGAGCGCATCGGTAATGTTTTTCGCCACGCTTCCGGGCTCGATGAAGAGCGCAAGCAGACGGCTTTCATGAACCGGGCGGTCCTCAAGCTGCGTCCTCGGACGGTAGAATTCCGTGATGAAAGTGAAGAGCTGTTCGACCGCGACAACGGCAATCAGCGCAAAAGCGATTTTCGCAAACGGCATTTCGAGCCCCGCATTGTCCCAGCGCAGAGCGACCGAGGGAACAAGAGCGAGAAGGAAAATCACCGCGCCCGCAACCATCCACGCGCCGACCGGACGCAGCCAGCGGAATTCGGAAACGCGGGACTGCCCGGCGAGAAACGCTCCGAAGAAGAGCGAGAACACCGCAATCACAACGCAGACGAACGAAACGGCAACCGGCTCTTTCGGCAGAGCGGGACCCGCCTCGCCGAATGTCGCGCCAACCGACCATGCAATCCACAGTCCAAACACCATCAGCACAAATGCGAGAAGCGAAAACACCGACGGAGCATACTTCACATAGTTACGGTATGTTCTTCCGGCTGTGAACCGGACGTCTTCCGCGACATCGAGGAGACTCTGGGCGTTCTCCTTGCGTTTCCTGAGGAGCTCTTTTTCATATTCCTCTTCGGACGCGCTTCCCGCCAGCATTCCGCAGACAGCCGCGGCAACAGCGAAGAGAGTTGCGACGGCAAACGGGATTGCGCCGAGTCCGTATGCTCCGTATCCGGCCCAGTCGTATACGCCGCCGGAAAATCCGGCCAGCAGAGCGACCGCCAGCGAGTAGACAGCGGAGAAGACCGCCAGTTTCATGGCAAGCCCCGAGCGTCTGCTGCTCGCGGAGTAGTTTTTCGTTTCCATTGTCATGCTTCGTCCACCCTTCTTCTTTCCGTCTTCCGTTTTTCATGCGGAAAACTCTTTTATCTTTTATGATTTGACAGTCTTTTCAACAGGCCGCAGAATCTGCGGACATTTGCACAAAGGTACATGATATATCACAAATGCCTGTTTTTCAAATGGTTT
>URNE01000026.1 GCA_900549045.1 uncultured bacterium
ATCGGATACAAGGATTTTTACGTCTGCGAAGAATGCGCGGAAGAGAAGTATTCCAAATGTGAAATATGCCATCGGCATGTCTGCGAACAGGATCTTGTTTTCGCAGGATCAAAATCGGTCTGCATCTCATGTCTTTGCGAGAAATACGTTCTCTGTCCGCATTGCGAAACGTTCATCAAAGCCGCGAACGCCGTTGATTTTCACGGTCATTTGATGTGCAAAAAATGCAAAACGGATTATTTTGATGTCTGCGACGGCTGCAATCGGAACGTTGAAAAAGAGGAACTCGAAGAAGTTCGTCTGAACCGGAAAACGCTCTCGCTGTGTCCTGATTGTTTAAACGGGAAATACATTCTCTGCGATGACTGCCGGGAATGGAAGCCTGCGGAAACCGCCTGTCATTGGAACGGACATGTTTATTGCGAGGGATGTGCGGGATTTCATTGCAAACTTTGTGATTCCTGCAAAAAACTGGTGGCCGAAAACAAGATTGAGAACCTTACCGTCAAAGGACGTTCTTTGGAAGTCTGCCCGGACTGTCTCCGCAAGAAATATTGCGAATGCGACACCTGCCATGAGACTTTCCCGAAGAGTGAAATCTATACAATCGGTTCGGAGCATTATTGTGCGAAGTGTCTGCGGGAAGCCGCCTCCGGATGGGATGAAGAGCGGCGGCGGGAAGCTCTGCATACGCTTGACGCCGTCGTGCTCGGTCTCTGGGCAGGCAGGAAAGTGTACGAAGCTCTTTGCCCTTCCCCGGACTCCGATGACAAACCGCTCTTCAGCGAAAACTGCTCGGAAGATGAAAAACAGGATCGTTTCGATTGATTTCAACTTCCTCCGGCGGGATGTCAGCTGCCGGCTTTCTCTTTCAGACGCTCGCGGGCGTCGGTGAAAAGATTCAGAGAAAACAGCGAAGCCAGCCAATCCCAGAACAGAACCGCAAGCGGCAAAATCAATGCGGTACACACGGAGGCGGTGATGGCGTCCGAGACGGCGTCAAGCAGGGCGGAATGCGAAAAACCGGCTTGAATCAGCGTCGCGGGAAACTGAGTGAGAAACGGAAGAACCGCACCGGGAATCACGAGCAATCCCAACGAATCCGAACCAGGACGAGCAAGCCACAGCCGCCCGAAAAGCACCGCCGAAAGAAGAAACACCGCACTCCACGGATTCGCATGGCCGAAACAGAAATCCAGGACCATGCCGCCAAGCAGAGCCGCCGCGCACCCCGTCCGGGCGTCCGTCGCATACGAAATGTAAAAAACAAACGGAGCGAACAGCAGCAGACGCAGTCCCGCACTTTCCGCAAGAAGCTCAGCCAGAATCAGCAGGAAAGAGAGCAGGAAAACATACGCGAAACGGATCATTGCGCGCCCCGTTTCGCATAGACCGCCACATATTTCACCACATCCATGGTCAGCAGAGGTTTCACCTCCACTTCGGCGTACATCTGATTGCGGATCGTGGCGATATTCCCGTTCGCCGACTTCGTCACGATGCCGACCGGAAGTCCCTGCGGAGTGTTCGCCGTAATACCGGAAGTCACAACCGTCTCGCGCTCCGCATATGTGCCGTCCGCCGGAAGATATTTGACCTTCGGGACCCGCGCGTTGACGTCGAATTCAAGCCCGCCCGCATGATGCGATGAAGCTAGAATCACGCTCAGACGGCATTCATCGGAAAAGAGCGTGACCACCGTTGCAGTCCGGCTCGAAACCTCCTTGATCCGTCCCGCGGCCGCAAGACGCCCGTTCTCATCCGCGGCGACGACAAGGTCGCCCGGCGCAATTCCCTCCATCCGTCCGCGGTTGATGACAAACGTTTCACGCCAAGTCGGAACGGCGCGGGTCAGGACCTCCGCAAACACCGGACGGAACCCCGGCTTCGCAGGAAGACGCAGGAGCGTGCGAAGCCGCGCATTCTCCGTTTCAAGCGTCCGGAGTGAGCTGTTTTCCGCCGCAAGACGCGCATTTTCCCGCGCGGTCGCCGCAAGCTGGCGCGCAAGTTCCGTTTTCGATTTCAGCATCAGAGCCGCCGCGGCGGTCTTGTCCTCCGTCCGCACGACGCTGTTCAGATACGGACGCATGAAGTCGCGCGAAAAGCCGGAAAAGAACCGGCGGAACGAGCGGTAGCCCGCAAATACGATAATCAGAACCGCAAGGATTCCGCCGATGACGCAGAGCCCGCGCACATATTTTTTCTGTCTGGTGTAATTCAGGAAGTCGGACATGCTTACTCCGCCTTTCGTGTGATGCGGTCGAGCACCTCGCCCGCCGGGTCGGCGACAGACGCCATCGAGGCGCTTTCATGGAGACTCAGCGTATAGCGTCTGCCAAACGGGACATGCCGCCGTTCCGCCTCTTTCAGAATCAGGTCGGTGAGGGCCTGCCGCTCCAGCGCCTCCAGAAATTTCCGCTCCGCGGCATCAATCCGCGCAACGGTCTTCTCCGTCTTGCCGAACGTACGGAACCGGGCGATCTCATCGACAAACGCCGAAAAGGGCGAAACCACCTGCGGCGGCGCGGTATAAGCCAGTTCCGTCAATCGGATGATTGATTCGGAAAGAACGAGTTGCGAATCCAGCGGCAAAGCACCTTCCTTCGCCGACTCCGCAAGCTCGCGGACGGTAATTGTTCCGCCGTCCTTCCGCGGCAGACGCAACGCCTGGCGGTACGCGGTTTCCAGATAGCAGAGGGAGATCGGCAGGAAACGGCTCAGAAGCAGTTTTTCCGTTTCGCGGCGGAACCACTTGTCCGGATCAAACGAGCCGTCGGTCATGACAAACCGCCCGAACCGTTTTTTCCCGTACGCTTCCAGATTTTTCAGGACATGACGTTCAAACAGCGCATAGCGGTCGGCTTCCGGGTTGCGGATCAGGTCGGTCAGCCAGAGCTCCAGCCGCCCGTCGCGAACCGCGCCCGAACGCGAGCAGAGATCGAACAGCAGCTGCGCCCACTCTTCATAAACCATCCGAGCATAACCGTCGGATGCGGCGGGTGCGGAAGAGACTATATCTTTGAGTGCGGGAAAAATTCCGTGCGAGGCGAACGCATACGCGGCGGGAAAGCGTCCGAAGCGGGAACTGCGGAAATTCCACTCTTCGGTTGCGGTGCGGCGGACGAGCGCGGCGAAAAACCAGTTGTCAGGCACACGCGCCTGATCCTCCGGAGCGAATCCGAGACGCGCAAGGCAACTCCAGCGGACAAAGAGATCAAGACAGTTTGCATCATCCGCCCATGCGTTGAAGCGCGCGGGAAAGGCGATTTCCCTGCGGTTCCAGCTCTTGCGGACGAGTCCGAACGCCCCTTCTCCATCGGGCGGCGGGACATGGAACGCGCAGAAAATTTCCGGCTTCAGACGGTCGGAAGTCCGCGGAAGCGCCGTACGGACAGCGGTCCGGAAGCGCAGGGCAAGGGTCTGGGTATGATACGAATCCCCCGGAACGCCCACATTTCCGCCGCCGACGAACCGGAGCGTCCTCTCCTGGGCAAGAGCAGGCAGCGCAGCAATCAGAATCATTAAGAGTATCCGCATTTCATCCCCTTTCAAAGCGGAACAATGTACTATCGGAACGGGAATATTTCAAGACGGAAAGAGAAAAAAACGGATACAGAATCAAGCTCCGCGGAGAACCGGCTCCCCCGCAGAGCTTTTCTGAGAACTACAGAGCAACTTCCGCAAGCTCTTTGCCGGCGAGGGATACCTGTTTCAATTTCCTGCCGTTGCAGAAAATTTCCGCCTCCACGGATTCCGCGGAATTGTTCAGCAGATGAATGGAAACAGAACCGTCTTCCAGAATCCGCTCGCTCTGCACGGCGACGGCGGAGGGCTTGACTTCCCAGCGGTCAAACCGGAACTCCGGATCGGCATCCGCCGCGGTAACTTCCAGATGTTCCGCATGCCACAGAATTTCACGCGACAGATGCGCGCACTCTTCCACACTGTATTCGCCGTCGAAACACCAGAAGGAACGCTCCTGTTCGCCGAGGTCGCCGTATCCCTCGTCGCCGCCCGGTCTGTTCGGGATGTGTTCCGCATAAACAACCGGACGCAGCACGGTCAGACGCAGTTCGTTGTCCACGACGTCGTATCCGTGCAGGGCATGAGCGAGGAATCCGGTTTTCCGGGAGCCGGAAGTCTCCGCGGCGACCCAGTCGATGAACGGCTGTTCGCAGTCGTCCGGCTCGCGGCGGAGCGTCGCGGATGCCTGACCGGAAACGGTCGAAACAAGCCTGTCCGACGTCGCCAGAACCGCTTTCAGCGTGTCATCTTTCTCCTGCCAGTCCATGAAGGCGCGGGCATATATCGGCTTGATTCCCGCATACTGGAACAAATCCAGCTGAAGCGTGGAATTCTTCCAGCGGTATTTCACCCGCAGCACACTGACCACGGGACCGTTTTCCATCTCTTCAATCCAAATCTTCTCCAGAGAACCGATCGTCTCTCCCAGGCGCCGCACGCCATGCCCCCAGGTGTCGCCGGTATCCGCGACCGCGTCAAAACGGAGTTTTTTCAGAAGAGCCTTCTGTGATTCAAATCCGATTGACGGGAACTTCTTCTCCGTGCGCCCGCACGCATAAATCCGCACATCCGAAGCGCCCAGGCGGTCGCAAACCACCAGACGCTTCCAGCCATGCGGACACGGTCCGTAACCGGAAGCTCCGCGGATTCCCTGCAGCGGGATCTCCCGCCCGTCGCCGGTCCGCAGACAGTTGAACTCACGTCCCGTAATATTCGGATCAAGGAATGTATCGAAATATGAAACGCACTGCGCGGCAAACGGATTCGGATTCCAGAGCAGAACACCGCCTTCGGTCATGAAATCCCGGCTTGGAACCGAGCTGCCGATCCGGCAGAGCGAGCGTTCCATGCTCTCGGTTGCGGCATCATTGACCGCACCGCAGAGATCGCGGATTTCATGACGGCAGGCGTCGCCGATGCAGGTTCCGGAATAGATGTCATGAAAGTAATTGAAGAGCAATTTGTCCCACGCGCCGTAAAGCTTTGCGGATTCCTTCTTCTGATCTTTTCCCCGAATCTGCAGATTCAGCTTTTCCGCTTTATACAGATTCTTTTCGCAATCCGCCATCCATTCCTTGATTTCGCCCAGAGCGGAATAGCAGCCGGGCGAGTGATGCGTAAGCTCGCCGATCACAACCGGAAGATCCAGTTTCTCCAGCTGTTTGAAATAGCGTTCGAGTGTGCAGAACTCAATATCAAACTCATCCTGATACTTCAGCAGATGCCGCAGCTGCTTTTCATAAATACCGCCGCCGTGGTCGCCGACGCCGAAGAAGAACACCGGAAGCGAACTCGAATCCGTCACAATCGCCTTTTCAAAAAATTCTCTGAACGGTTTTTCATCGTTCGTCCGCGGAGTGCAATAGGCTCTCCGGATCCGGAAAGAAACCACTTCGCCGGCACCGCCTTCACATGCCCAGCGGAAGCTGTCCGGCATGGCTTTTTCATTCGCCATCGGACGCATGTAGCAGTAATAGTCGAAACCGGACTTCTTCAGAATCTGCGGCAGACCCGCATTCTGTCCGAAGCTGTCGACACTGTACGCAATGCGCACGTCGCGTCCGAATTTTTCGCGGAAATAGCGTTTGCCGTGCTCCGCCTGACGCAGCAGAGATTCCCCCGGAGTGATAATGGTGTCCGACTGTTCGACCCAGCCGCCGACAAGTTCCCAGCGTCCGGCGTCGACCAGTTTGACGATCTTGCGGAACAGCGCGGGATCGCACTGCTCGATCCACTCGTAACAGACGCTCGACGAGCGGGTGAAGGTGAGGAACGGGTATTTCTCCATCATGCGGACAACGGTCCGGCAGGTGTTTACCCAGGTCGAACGCCCTTCGCGCAGGCGCCAAAGCCAGATCGGATCCATGTGGGAATTCGTGACGACGCAGATTTTCTTCTTCATACTATAAATCCTTTTGAAGGTTACAATGCTCCGGACGCCTGCAGGACGGCGCGCTGTACGGCGATTTCGTATTCCGCGCTGTACGGGCTCTGCTTTCCCGCCCGAAGAAGCGCGGCGAATTCCCGAAGCTGGTCTTCGTAACGGTCG
The DNA here is from genome assembly GCA_900549045.1 of uncultured bacterium. Lineage (GTDB taxonomy): Bacteria > Verrucomicrobiota > Lentisphaeria > Victivallales > UBA1829 > UBA1829. The sequence goes on from URNE01000026.1 coordinate 6,074, forward strand.
CGCATCAGTCCGGCGGAAAGCAGATGCTCTCCCGCCTCAAACCCGCCGCGGCTTTCCGCAAGAATCAGACGAAGCTTCACCGGGATATCGTTGAACAGCGGATGACCGGCCGTCCTGTCGTATCCCTGTTCCAGCGGGAAGATTTCCAGAATGCCGTTGCTCCCGCGCACGGTGAAACGGCGGTTCGGGATGGAAACGGCCGAACTCATCGCGCAATGCACGGTCGCAAGAGCCTTGCCGTAACGGAACACCGCAACGCTGTTGTCGCGGATTCCATACGGGGACAGATGCGTGCCGAACGCCGTAATCTCCTCCGGAACACCGAGCATGTCGAGAATGACGTCGATCAGATGAGAACCGTAATCAAACATCGTCCCACCCGGAATCTCACGCATGTATCTGCAGAAGAGTTCCGAACCCGCCGGACGGTGCATGTTCGCATCGACTTCGTAAATCTCGCCGAGCACACCGTCGCGGACAATCTGCTTCATCTGCTGAACCGCCTTGCTGTTGCGGAGCATGTAGCCGGGCTGAAACAGAATCCCGGCGCGGTGATAATCCCGCACAAGTTCCGCGTATGGCTCCAGAGTCAATCCGCCCGGCTTGTCGATATGCACCGGAAGGCCGTGCGCCAGACACTCCCGCGCAGTCGGAACAAGCTCGCGCAATTCGGTTTCCACAAAAACGGCGTCAAGCTCCATGCGGAAAAGCTCCTCTTTTCCGACCCGGTTCAACCCCGCGTAACAGGGCTGTTCCCACGCATGCGGACGCCAGCTCTGCGCAGCATCCTGATTCTCCGCCGCAATGGCGACAACCTCGAAGACGTCCTGCATGCGGTTGCGCAGCGTCAGCATCTTCCCGTCGGAATGCTCGTGCAGAACTCCGATTTGCGCGACTCTCAGTTTCCGCATTTTCACTGAATCCCCTGGGTTGCCAGATATTCGTCAAAACGGGTCCGGACTTTCCACGGGTAATTGCGCGGACAGCGCGCGATTTCCGCTTCCAGTCCTTCGTACAGCGGTTTCAGCTCCGACTGCTTGAGTCCGGTCGCCGCAAGAACCTTGCCGTTGTCAATGACCCGGTCGAAAAGACGGTCGCACTCCAGCTGCCAGTACGGCGGAACGTTTTTATAGAGCTGATGATTGTACAGCTCCTGGAACAGCTCCTTGTCCACCCAGACCGAATTCAGGCCGCAGATTTCCCTGTAGAACTCCGCGATTTCGCCCCACGTATGATGCTCCGCCGTCGATACGGTGTAAGCCTCCCCGAGCGCCCGTTCATTGAAAAGCAGACCGCCAATCATCCGGGCGACGTCGCCCCCCCAGGTCATGGTCGCCTGTTTGTCCCGCGCCTCGACCGGAAGAATCGTGCTCTTTCCCGCGAACGCACGGCCGACGGTATCGGAGGCCTCCAGAGTCACTAGCTGATAACGCATCAGCGAGTAGGTGATTGCAGGACGGATCACCGTCCAGTTCTTCCGCGGCAGAAGCTTGAGCATCTCTTCGCCGCGCGCTTTGAAGATGCTGTAGTCATCGGAAAGACGCAGCAGCGGATCGTCGCAGGTGTCCATCAGGCGCGGCGACGTTTCGCGGATCGGAATCTCCTTGTTGTCATAAACCCGGTAGGTGGAAAGATAGATGTAGTGATCCGTCTGATTCGGAATGCACATCAGCTTCATCGAACTCTCCCCCGTCGCATAGATCAGGAAATCGACGATTCCGTCGTAGCGGTTCTGAAGCAGTTCGTACAGGAAATTCCACTCCTTTGCATTGCCGCAGATATTGCGGACATTCGGGAAATTGAACTGCGGCTGGTCCAGCGCCACAGCATCGACTTCATATCCCATTCCGGCAAGCACCGGAACGAGATACTGTCCCATCGCTCCGGTTGCGCCAAGCACCAAAACTTTCTTGCTCATGACAATCTGTTCTCCTTATTTGATTTCCGCAAAAAACGGTTCCAGTTTCTTCCGCCGCACCCGCAGTTCCGCGATATACTTGCGGAACTGCTCCGTATCGGGCGCGAAGTAGAAAACATCCGTCAGCTCGTCCGCGAGTTCCAGCTTCAAACCTTCCGCGGAAGCCGGCACAACGTCCTCCCGGTCCGCAAGGAACCGGTAGACCCGGTACGTGCCCGGCTTGACGTCATCCAGCAGAGCCTGCGTCCGTTTGCCCGGAAGCAGGAACTGATACAGATAATTGTCGTAGCGGAACTTCGACATGGTCCGGATCTGTCCGTTGTTGCGCGTATCGAACGTCGCCCATTTGTTCCGGTACCAGTTGCCGATTTTCGCTTCAGCGGAGTCCGCCTCCTGTTTGTTCCAGAGAACCGCGACCTGACAGTCCGGATTGCGGAAGCGGAGCACCGTCGGAAGCGGTCCGGGAAGCGCTTTCTGGACAACCGGAAGCCGAAGCTCCTTTGTCAGATAAGCGAAGATCCGGTCAATCTCTCCTGCCGGAAGTTTTTCCGGATTCCCGGCGATGTGGTAAATCCGGCTGCCGTCCTTGCGGTCGATGCGGTTGACGAGTGCCTTTCCCCGCGCATCTTTCAGCACGCATTTTCCAGGATTCTTCTGAATGAAATCGCGGAACACCGGCTTGCTGTAATCCGGTTTCACCTGCTGAAGCATCCGGTGCAGATTCGCATATCCGTTCGGCGCGCGCCACGGAAGATCCGAATGAATGACAAGCGTCTTTCCTCCGGTTGCAAGCCACTTCTCGACCGCATCCGCGCTTTTCTGCGGAGTGAACGGGGAAGACCAGAACACCACCCGCGCCGAATTCAGAAGAAGCGGGAGTTCAATGAAATCCGTCCGTTCATAATTGATCTGCGCGTCGTTGAGCCACGGAGCCCACGCGCTCCTGTCGCCCGGCATGTTGTACGACCAGGCGCGGAAAACGGTTCCGCGCGGGAAAACGTCCAGGACATCCATCGCGGGAAGTTTTGCGGATTTTTCGTGTTTCGCCTGAATGAACGCCTGAGCTTCCGCGCGGAACAGCGCATAGTTCACCCGCTCCTGCGTCTCGCCGGGAGTGTTGGAGGCTTTCCATTTTTCCACATGAATATGGTCGTAATGCATGTCCTGCAAACCCATTGCGGAGAGAGCATACGCCACCGAATATCCGGTCTTCGGACTCCAGTACGGCTGACCGTTGCCGCCGCGGCTCGTCTCCAGAATCGCTCCGTAGCGAGTTCCGCTGCGCGCCGCCTGACGAAGATAAATCCCGACCGTCCGGTAATACGATTCGTTCTTCTGCGGAACGGACGAAAAGTATTCCGGAGAAACGATTCCGGTTCCCTTGAGCTTCAGCAGATAATAATGATCGTTCCCGTTCGCCCAGACTTCCCCGTTGAGAATGTAATCGAAATTTCCCTTGTGCTCCGCCGCGATCCGGTTGAACCGCTGAGCCTGACGCAGCCACTCGTAACTGCAGAGTGCAAGGAAGACGCTGTAGTTGCGCTGTCCGGTCACTCCGCGCTTCGGCATCTCCCGTTCCGTAATCGGGAAATATTCATCATAGCTTTTGATTCCAAGTTCTGCGGGCGTGAAGCGGAGTGCGTGCGAATCCTCGAAATAATCCCAGAAATGAATCTTCGTGCGCTTCTCGCCCGGTCCCGGCTGCAGTTCCAGTCCCTCGTCCCGTCCCGAAAGATCATCGCGGAACGCCGCAACCGTGACGGGATCATACCCCCACAGACCGCCGATTCCCAGCCACACATAGTCGATGATTGCGAAGTTGTTGAATCCGATTTTCGCCGCATAGTCGAACATGTCCTTGAATCCGCGCTGAAGAATCGGCGACGTCGGAACCATGCCGTTGTTGCGCGCCTTCTGCGGTTCCCCGAACTGGTTGCGCGTCAAATGATCGAACAGCGCCAGATACCGCAGATCGTGCCGCGCGATCTGGAACTGCGCGTAAACGTTCTCCGGCAGTTCCCGCAGGATATTCGTGCTCTCAGGCTCCGGCGCCTGACCGACGGAGAGAACGAAATCCCAGCCGGGGAACTCCTCCTTCGCCATCTTCCCGATCTCTTTCAGGAATTCCCTGCCGTACAGAAAATTATACGTTCCAAGCCCGATCGCGATCTGCGGACGCTTCGGCAAGGCTTTGTGCGGAGCCGTCGGCGAACCGGAATTGAATCCCTCCGTATGTTTCGGCTCCTCCGCATTCAGAACTTCATATTCCGAACCGTCCGCCCGGATAATCCGCGCATCCGCAAACCAGAACGAACAGCTGCTCGCTTTGTTTCCGTACACCGCAAAATTGACGTCGGCAAGACGGTTCAGCGGAGACGCCTTCACATCAATCGCAATCTCCTGCCAGCCTTTCCGCGAAAAATCAATTTTCTTCTTGAGCCACGTGTGCGAACGCGCATCCTTTCCGCGCACGCGCAGTTCCACAAACGCCGATGCATTGCCGCTCTTCGCAACCGGATACACCAGAACTTTGAACTGCCGCGCATCCGACCCGATGAACGGCGGAATCCACGAATCCAGCGGACAGTGCACCGCATGACACGAAAGCGCCAGCCGCCCCGGTTTCCCGCCCGCATAATCCACCTTGACCGCAAACTTCCGCTTCTCGAACTCATCGCTCATCTGCGCCTTCACGCCGGACGCCTGCAGTCTCCACTCCCGCAGCTGAACCGGACGCGATGCCTCGCGCGGAATCATTGTAAGTTTCGGACGCAGCGTCATCTCCTTCACCGCAAATGCAACCGGAGCTTTCGTCCCGCCGAATTCCAGATAAACCCGTTTGAATTTCCCTTTCCAGCGCGGATTGCGTCCCATCTCCAGCGGATACAGATTGTAGTCTCCGCTCGTCCCCGCTTTGAACGGGAACGACACCCGCACCTGCGGATCCGCCTCGCTCGCAAACACGAGCTTGCAGTTCTCCGCCGCTCCGGGATCCAGCTTCAAACTGAATACGGCTCCGTCGTATTCCTTCGCGTCAATGCTCTTTTTCAGCTCCGCCCCGACCGCCGAATTCAGACGGTTCGGAATGATCACGCCTGATACCGTGTCTCCCGCCCGTTTCACCGATTCAATTCCGTTCTTCAGATTCCACTCCGCACCGGGAACCACCACATCTTCGGCAGCCGCGACCGCAAACGCCGTCAGCAGAGCCCCGAGAAAAAGACTTGTCCGTTTCATTCTGTTTCTTTCCTTCGATATTACTGTCTCATTTTCATCACGCCGTCCAGATTTGTACACTGAATCGCCGTCGGAGAGTCGAAAAGCTGCTGTCCGCTCATCAACGAAACATGCCCGTCCGCAAACACCGCATTCGCGCGTCCGTTATGACGCAGGGACGCGTTGTAAACCTGTCCATGCGTTCCGTTCGCCGGGTCGATGTACTGATGCCCGCGCCCCGGATTCGCCGTATCGGTCGCATGAACAGAATCCGCAATGATGATGAAGCCGCTCGCCTGTTTCAGCTTCTTCAGCTGATAATGTGTCCAGTCCCCGTCCTTTATGATAAAACCCTTGCCCAGCTGACCGGTCCGGCGGACGTCGACCGCTTCGCTGCTGTTGATCCCCTCCTGCATCGCCGTGTTGCGGTTGAACGGATTCAGCATCCCGTATCCCATCCACGCCGGATTGAATCCCGGACGGTCATAATACAGATTGGAGGGACACCCCATCACCTTCTTCGGCAGTTCCGCATACAGCTTGTAGTTGTTGTTGAAACGCCCGCCGTTGCTCTGCAGACTCGAAAATATTACATTCCAGTTTGCATCAAGCATTCCGCCGTTGACCACATACGGCGTCAGAACCACCATCATGTCGTTGAAATCATTGCTGTAAAGCATCTGCTCCGTGCCCAGCTGTTTCAGATTTGCCGTACACGTAACCGACCTCCCCTTCTCCCGCACTTTCCCGAGAACCGGCAGAAGAAGACCCGCAAGTATTGCAATGATAGCAATTACGACAAGGAGTTCTATGAGCGTAAACTTCCTCTTCCTTGAGAAATCGGTTCTTCCGTTTCCTGCTGCTCCTGACAAGTTCATTTCCAACCTCCTTTTATTCTTTGTTTTCAATTAGAATTCCGTTTGGTTCCATAATCTGCAACTGACTGGCGGACAATCAGTTCCGGAGATATGCGCTGATGAAAAAATTCCTTTTTCCCCTCCGCGACCTCCCGCAGCTGTTCCACACACGCCCCGATCGCTCCGCTCCAGTCAATCGCGACACAGGTCAGCGCCGGATGCAGGAACTCGTTTGTCGGCAGTTCATCATGTCCGATGATTGAAACATCCCCTGGAATGGAACAGCCCGCATCCGCAAAAGCCTTGTAGACCTCCAGCGCCGAGTTTGAATTGATCAGAAACAGCGCGGAAAAATCCAGCCCGTCCGCCTTCAGCGTTTTCGTAAGCGCATCATACGCATAGCGAACTCCGTCGTCCCAGCTCTGAACTCCGGTTTCAATGACCTTCACCGACATCCCGTTCAGACGCGCGAACTCCCGGAATCCCTGGCAGCGCATCTCCGTGCAGTAGCAGTGCGGCTCCGAAATGAGAACCGCCAGCTTTCTGTGTCCGTGATTGATGAAATACGCCGCCGCCATCGCCCCTGCGGAATACCCGTCGTCGGAAAGCATGGAAAGTCCGATATCCCCGACTTCGCGTCCCAGAACAACCGCCGGAACGGAAAGTCGGTTGATGATCTGAACACCCCTTCTGGATATCGGCTCGGAAGGCGGCAGAAGAAGCAGGGCATCGCAGTCATCGGAGGAAACGCCCTCGAAAAATTCTTCGCTCTGCTCAATCGCCTGACTTGAAAACACAAAACCTTTCGACTTCGCATAAGTTGTGCAGGCTCTCTCCATGTTTTGATACAGCACACTCGGCCATTGCGGATAATAAAGCCGGATATGGAACGGACGGCTCGCCGGATTGCCGCGGATGAAATAACCGTTCCCCGCC
>URNE01000027.1 GCA_900549045.1 uncultured bacterium
CATTGACGCAGTCCAGATACCGCTTCTCCCATTCTGTACCCCAGTAATCCTCCAGTGCGTAGCCCTTGACCGTGAGGGTGTTCGAATACGTCACGTTCCGCTCTGGCTGCGCCCTGCTTACCGCAATGTTCATCGTCATCCTGCTCGGCCCGTGGACGATCCGGAAACTCAAGCAGTTCTGCGTACCGAAATCAGCCCGTCTCTCCGGCGTCGTCGATGAAAAATTCGTTGACCATTCCAAAGACAAAACCCCGACCATGGGCGGACTCCTCATCGTTGCGGCGATTGCTGTCTCAACCGTCTTCTGGAGCGACCTCTCCAACCCGAAAGTCCTCGTGTTTCTCCTCGTACTCCTCCCGCTCACCGCTCTCGGATTCTACGACGACTACATCAAAGTCAAATACGAACGAAGCGTCCGCGACGGCGTTTCCGGCAAGATGAAACTCACCATTCAGGGCATTGTCAGCCTTGCCGCCCTTGCCTGCATCTACAAGATGCCCGACACCATGACCACCAAGATGCTCCTTCCGTTCTACCGCGATCCGATGTGCCTCAAGCCGGCCGGCGAAACCATTCAGTTCTGGCTCCCCGCGCAGATGCTCGATCACCCGCTCTTCTCCTTCGCCGCCAGCTGGGGACTCGCTGCAATCGGGTGCATCTTCATTTTCAACATGCTCTATGTGATGTTCTTCAGCAACGCAGTCAACCTCACCGACGGCAAGGACGGGCTTGCGGCGGGAACGACTGTTTTCTGCGTGCTCTCCCTCGCGTCGGCCGCCTACATGCACGGACACGTCGTCTTCGCAAAATATCTTTCCATTCCATACATTCCGGAACTCGGGGAAATCAGCGTTTTCGCCTCCGCAATGGCGGGCGCGTGCATCGGATTCCTCTGGTACAACTGCAAGCCGGCGTCGGTCTTCATGGGCGATACCGGGAGCCTGCCGCTCGGCGGATGCATCGGGCTCATCGCGGTGCTGATGGGACAGCAGCTTCTCCTGCTCGTCGTCGGATTCGTCTTCCTCATGGAGGGCGGCTCGGTGATGCTCCAGGTCGCCAGCCTGCGTCTGACCGGCAAACGCATCTTCAAATGCACACCGATTCACCACCATTTTGAACAGCTCGGATGGACGGAGACTCAGATCGTCAACCGCTTCTGGATTATCGCCGGAATCTGCGCGATGATCGGGCTTGCAACCCTGAAGATGCGATAAAATCAGGACAGGAAACGCAGAGTTTCCGAAAGACGGGCGACCGGAAGACCGATGATGTTGTCCAAGTCGCCCTCATAATGTTCGATCAGCATTTCTCCATGATCCTGAATCGCATACGAACCCGCCTTGTCAAGGACCGGGACCAGGGAAAGATACCGCCGGACCGTTTCCCTGTCAACCGGACGGAATGTCACTCGCGAAGTCTCCGCAAACAGGACCCGCATGTTCCGCGCCTTGCAGAGCACCGCGCAGCCGGTCGTGACGGAATGAGTCCGCCCGGAAAAACGCATCAGCATCTCCTCCGCCTCTTCCAAACAGCGCGGCTTGCCGAGAATCGAATTTTCAAATTCAATCACCGTATCCGCCCCGATCACGGCGGCCTCGGGAAAACGGCAGGAAACCTCCGCGGCTTTTGCATACGCATTGTCGAGGGCGGCCGTAAACCATAAACCGTCCGAATGTTCTTCCGCGCGGGAAACTTCAATGCCAAAAGGGATTCCGGTGCGCGTCAGCAGCTCTTTGCGCCGCGGCGACGCGGAGGCGAGAATGAGCGGAATCACTCAACCACCTTCTCTATGGATTTGTCGTTCCAGAAAGTGATATTGTAATTCTCGCGGTAGAAATCTCTTCCGATTCCGATTACGAACCCGAGTTCGTCGAAAACGACCGGGGTGCACTCGTCATGCGTCGCCATGCCGTCGCTCCAGCGGGTACGGGTGTAATAGAACCAGTGATGTTCCGTGTTGTAAACCTGACCGATCAGCGGTTCCCCCATGATCTTGAGAACCTCTTCCCGCGTCATACCGACCCGCAGTTTGTTGATGTTTTCGCGGTTGCGGTCGATTTCACTCCAGACTGCCGGAGAAAGAATGGATTTGTCCTTGTCGGCAAGCGCACAGGACGATGCCAGCGGAAGAAGCGCGGCACCGAACAGAAAAACTGAAATTTTGCGGTTGAAATGTTTCATAATTGAGTATTATACATCCGCAAACCGCGAATGTCAAGCGTCAAACGGAATTCTTTCCCCCGCTTTTTTTGCACACTCCGCATCCTGCCATTTGAAATCTTCCACCGGAGAATGCCGCCGCGCTTAAACCGAGAGAGCCGCAAGGAATTTCCGGGACGGAAAAACGAAGACAAGCGGACTATGCAAAGGAAACGCCGATTCGGCGACAGGCTCCCTTGAGCGCATTTCCATTGCGCGGAGCGTATCGGCGTGCCTCTTTGCAGTGCGGCAGGATACGCTCTCTTTTTCATTTCAGGAATTTCCCGTAAAGATTCAAATACAACGCCGCCATTTCGGAACGGCGGCAGATCACCGCGCCCGCGGAACGGGGATGACGCGCGAATTCCACAATCAGCCCGGCCGTCCGCCCGCGGTTCGACGGAGATTCAAAATCCGCCTCCGCACTCTCCGGATAAAAACGGCAGAGCTCGGGGAGAGAATCGACCGGATTCACCACAACCGGCACACCGGTAGACATCGCTTCCGCCAGCGCAAGCCCGTAGCCCTCGTAGCGCGACGGCATCACAAAGATGTCGAACAGCCAGTTCACCCGCGCAGCATCCGGCATGAATCCCGGCAGGACAACCCTCAGATTCGCAGGAGCCGCGGCGGCAAGCCGCTTCAGCTTCTCCCGTTCGGGACCGTCGCCCACCAGAACGACGCCCCAGGTCTCGCCGGCGGGAATCCGCGCGGAAAGCTCCGGAAGCATGGAAAGCAGAAAATCGTATCCTTTCTGCCAGTCGAAACGCCCGACGGACCCGATGATTCGCGTGCAGTTCTCCAGGCCCCATTCGCGGCGGAGCCCCGCCAGCATCTCCGGGTCCGGACGCGGCACGGGATCAACTCCGTTGTAAACGACCCGGATCGTCCCGGTTTTCAGTCCGAGTTTTCTCTCATGAAAGCGCGCGCTCGCCTCCGAAACCGCCGTGCATGCGGAGCAGAACGGAAACGTCAGACGGTCCAGCGCGAAAAAAATTCCCTGTCCGGAACGGCGTTCGCTGATGTGAACCGAATTCACAAGCGGAATGCCGAGCCCGGCCACAGTCAGACGGGAGCAGAGGTTCGGATGCATCAGATGCGAATGGCAGATATCCGGCGCAATCCGGCGGACTGCGCGGCGGAGCGCGAAGAGACGCCCCAGCTGAAATGCGCGGTCCATTCCCAGGAAAAGCGGTTCCACGCCGAGCGCAAGAAAGCGGTCAAGCACGGTGCGGTTCGCCGGCGGAGACTTCAGGGCGATCAGAGAAACCTCATGCCCGCGCGCAAGCAGCTGTTCTGTGAGGTCCAGCACCACGCGTTCCGCCCCGCCGGGACCCAGTTCGGTAAGTATCTGTAAAATTTTCATTCTGATTTTTGCTTTTCATTTTCGATTCTGCAAAACTGTGCTACATTAGCAGATTATATAAGATACTTCAAAAAACAGAGAAAACAAGAGAAGAACTGCTATGCGTCTGAAATTTTTATTTCCGCTTCTCGCCGGACTCGCCGTTCTGCCCGTTTCCGCCGACGACAAAGCCGCATTGGATGCGTTCGCCGCCGGACGGGAACAGGAAAACCGGCGCGAATTCCTCTCCGCCGCCGATTTCTATCTGGAAGCCCAAATTCAGGCGGACGACCCCGTGCAGAAAGCCAACGCTCTCATCAACGCCGCCCGCGCATTCCGCAAGGCCCGCAAGTACGGAGACGAATTCGACTGTCTCCAGAAACTCGCCCAGGGGCACGTCACCCGCATCAACTACTATGAAGTCGTCAAACGCCAGTTTGAAATCGGCGACAGATTCCATGCCGGACACCGCGACTACTACCGCTCGTGGCTCCCGTTCATCAAAAAGGATGACCGCACGATTGAAATTTACGAAGCCGCCATCAAAAACGCCCCCTGCGGCCCCGAAGCTCCCGAAGCCATGCTCCGTCTCGGACGCCTCTATCTGGACGACGGCAAAGTCGATCAGGCGATCCGCCACTTCTCGGAAGCCATCAAATTGCATCCCGATACCGAAGCCGCGCGTTATGCCGCGCTCGAACTCTCCAACGCCCTGCTTACTCTCGCCAAACGCGGCGACGGCGACGGCTCCAACGCCCAGCTCGCTTTGGAGGCGTTCGATTCCTTCCTTGCAAAACATCCGGACGACCCGCAGACCGACTGGATCAAGCGTTCCCGCGAAGAAATCTACGGCATCATCGCGGCGCGTCTCTGCGACATCGGAAAATTCTACAGCAGAAACAGGAAATACGACGTCGCCCAGCGATATTTCACCGCGGTAATCAAGGATTATCCATCCACGAAGTCCACGGCGGAAGCGGAAAACGAACTTGCCGCCATCAATGAGGAATTCCGCGCAAACAACCAGGAATGGACGCCCGAAAAACGCGTCTTCCGCGAAGAGGCGTTCCCCGCGGAGCACTCCGACACCCTTCACGTCCCGGGTTCCGGAAGCCGCTGGCTCCTGCCCATCAAAGACACCCGCGGCGGACTCGTCGACCGCAACAAAGAGGAGGTCATTACCGATGACATGCTTTAAATCCTTCGCTCTCGCCTTCGCGCTTCTCCTTCCGCCTCTGTTCTCCGGATGCGGATACCGCATCGGCGCGCGCTCGCTCGTGCACCCGCAAATCAAATCCATCGCCGTCGGGGAAATCAAAAACGACACGCTCGAGCCGCTCGCCGGTTCCATCATGCGCCAGCAGCTCTGCGAACGCTACATGTTCGACGGCGCACTCAAACTCAAAAACAAGGGAGACGCCGACTGCATTCTTTACGGCACGATCCGCTCCGTGAAAAACACGACCATCCGCGAAGACGACAACGACAACGACATCTACCGTCCGGCGGAATTCCGTCTCGAAATTGAACTGGAATACTCCGTCGTCATCCCCGGACGCGGACAGCAGCTATTCCCGACCCGGACCATCCGCGGCGGCGCAAACTATCAGATTCTCGCCGACCCGATGATCAGCCGGCAGAACGCGCTCAAGCAGGCGTGCTACAACACCGCGAAACTTGCGGTCGAATATACAACAGAAGCATGGTAATCGAAAGGTTTTGAACTCATGAAATTTGCCGCAGCTCTTTTTCTGACATTCGCAGCAGCCGGAACTCTCCTCTTCACCGGCTGCTACACCCGCACCCTCATTCCCGAGGAAGTGCTCCAGCTCCCGACCCATGCCCAGGTACGCACAGCCAACAACCTCTGGTACAAAACGCCGGACAATCTCACGCCCGAAAACATCCAGCAGGGGAAAATCATTCCGTTCGGGACCGACGTCCAGATCGAATCCATGACCGATTCCCGGATTGTTTTCCGCGCAAACGGCGAGCTCTTCACGCTCAATTACGATCAGGCCAAAACGACAATCCCGATGGAGGATTTCGCCCGCGAACTCTTCACCACCGCGCTCGCCGTGGAAACCGCTTCCGGCGCAACGCCCGCACAGTTTGAAAAGATGCGCCGCGGGGTCATTGAAAAAGGCATGACGCGCAAGCAGGTGCTCATCACCTACGGACGCCCGAGCCGCATCCGCACCCCCAACATCCTCAGCGACACCTGGATCTACTGGCTTGACAGAGTGAAAAGCAAACGCGTCATTTTCAAAAACGACAAAGTCCTGACCGAACTCACTCTGGATTGAGGCGACGCTCATGCTGTTCCGTTTTGAAGAAATCCTGAAAGCTCTCGGCGGAACGTTCCTGAACGAACCGCACGGCGAAGGCGTGGACTCCGTCACAACGGACACCCGCGCCATCACACCGAACTCGCTCTTCATCGCCCTCGCCGGCGAGCGGTTCGACGGACATGAGTTTCTCGAAACCGCGATCAGCAAGGGCGCTTCGCTCCTCTGCGTGGAACGGACGAAACTCGGCAAGCTCCCCGCCGGAGCGCCGGCAATCGCCGTGGACTCAACCGTCGCAGCCTATCAGGCTCTCGCACGATTCCACCGGCAGCGTCTGCCGGTAAAAGCAATTGCTCTGACCGGATCAAGCGGAAAGACCAGTGCAAAAGAGATGCTCCGCGCCATTTTCGCCCGCGCGTCCGGAACGGAACATGTGCTCGCGACCGAAGGCAACACCAACAATCAGATCGGCGTTCCGCAGAATCTGCTGAAACTGACTCCCGAACACAAATTCTGCATCATCGAATGCGGAACAAACCACCACGGGGAAATCGAACCGCTCTCCAATGCCATCCGCCCCGATGCAGCGCTGATCGTCTCCATCGGACGCTGTCACCTCGAAAACCTCGGTTCTCTCGAAGGTGTGGCGGCGGAAAAATCCAAAATATTCTCTCATCTCGCCCCCCGCGGCACGGCGGTCGTTCCGCTCGGAGCCGCCGGATTCGACATCATGCTCAAAGCCGCCGGAACCCGCGACATCCGTCCGTACGGAACCGGCGAAGGGTCGGTCATGGAAGCTTTTTACCGAGGCGGAAACATCAACGGAAGTTCTTTTGAACTGCTCAATCACCGCACCGGCGAACGCGTCACTGTGAACTGGCCGCTCTCCGGAGCGCATCAGGCGCACAACGCCGCCGGCGCCGCCGCAGTCGCCGACGCATTCGGAATATCCATGCAGACGATCGCCGAAGGACTCGCCGACTGCGTCCTGCCCGGAATGCGCATGAAACGCACAGAGCACAACGGCGCGACCTGGCTCAACGACGCCTACAACGCCAACCCCGACAGCATGAAAGCCACCCTCAACTGGCTGCAAGAATTCGCCGATCCGGAAAAACTCGTTCTGGTGCTCGGCGACATGCGCGAAATCGGAGAACTGTCGCAAGCCGTTCACCGCGAAGTCCTTGAAAAAGCGCTTGCGGATTTTCCCGGAGCCCGGATCGCCGCAATCGGACCTGAAATGGTCCGCGCGGCGCAGACGCTGAACAATCCGCAAATCCGCACATGGTCCGATTCGCAATCGGCGGCGGAAGGGGTCCGCGCACTCGTAAAAAACGGCGACCTCGTCTTCCTGAAAGCCTCGCGCGGAACGCGTCTGGAACTCATCGAACCGTGAGGTGCGCCATGCGTCTCTCCGACTGTTCCGCAAAACTCCGTCCGCAAAAGATTCTCAACTTTGCGGACTGCAGAATCGAAAACGTCACCAACGACTCCCGCGCGGTTCATCCCGGCTCGCTCTTCTGCGCCATTCGCGGCGCAAAAGCGGACGGACGCCGTTTCGCACCCGCCGCCGAAGCCGCCGGAGCCGCCGCAATCGTTTCGGATGATCCCGAACTCAAAACGAACCTGCCGCATCTCGTCTGCGCCGACGCCTACCGCGCATGGGGTCTGCTCTGCGAACTCGCGGCGGGCAATCCGGCGCAGGCCATGACTCTTCACGCCGTCACCGGAACGAACGGAAAAACAACCATCGCGTTCCTGCTCCGCAATCTTCTGCAGAACGCGGGACGCTTCCGCACGGGGTTGATCTCCACCATCGAATACGATTGCGGGAACGGAACCGCCTCCACGGAATCCGCACGAACCACTCCGGACGCCGCGGCGTTTCAGCGGATTCTGACGCAGATGCGCGACGCCGGCTGTCAGCATGTCGTTCTGGAAGCCTCCAGTCACGGTCTTCATCAACACCGCATGGGGTCCGCCCGCTTCGCAACCGCCATATTCACAAACCTCACCGGGGACCACCTCGACTATCACAAAACAATGGAAGCCTATTTTCAGGCGAAAAAACTGCTCTTCACCGAGTCGCTTGCCGAAAACGGGAACGCCGTCATCAACATCGACGACCCGTGGGGCGCGCGGCTCGCTTCGGAGCTGAAACGCCCCGTTCTTTCGCTCTCCATGACTCATCCGGATGCGGCAGTGCGAATCGAACCGCTCGAAGAATCCGCAGCCGGAACGGTCTTCCGTCTTCACTGTGCCGGACACAATCCGACCATTCATTCGCCGCTGATCGGAACGCACAACATCTATAATCTAGCCTCGGCAGCGGCGGCGGCGCTGGCGCTCGGAATCCCGGAGGCGGCGATTCTGAACGCGCTTGAAACACCCGTCCAGGTTCCCGGACGTCTCGAACGCATCAAGCTCCCAAACGGAGCCGCGGCATTCGTCGACTACGCTCACACCGACGATGCTCTGGAACGGGTTCTGACCGCCCTGCGGCCGCTCTGCAGAGGACGCCTCATCGCGCTTTTCGGCTGCGGCGGCGACCGCGACCGGACCAAGCGTCCGCGCATGGCGGAGGTCTGCGGCAGACTCGCCGACCTCACCATCCTTACCAGCGACAATCCCCGAACGGAACCGCCGGAAGCAATCATCGCCGAAGCGGAAACCGGGTTCCCGCGCGGCGCAAAACATGAAACCGTCGTGGACCGTCCCGCCGCAATCCGCCGCGCCGTCGAACTCGCACGTCCGGACGACATTCTTCTTGTTGCGGGAAAAGGACATGAAAACTATCAGGAGATCAACGGCGTCAAACATCACATGGACGACCGCGAATTAATCAGGGAGGCGATCCGATGAAAATCCGGGTTTGTCAGGGCGACATTACAAAACTCAACGTCGATGCAGTCGTCAATGCGGCAAACTGCACCCTGCTCGGCGGGGGCGGCGTGGATGGAGCGATTCACCGCGCGGCGGGTCCGGAGCTCCTCGCCGCCTGCCGGAAATTCAACGGCTGTCCGACCGGGGAAGCCCGCATCACCCCCGGCTTCCATCTGCCCGCACGGTTCGTTATCCATACTCCGGGCCCGGTCTGGCACGGCGGCGCGCACCGCGAAGCCGAACTGCTGCGGAACTGTTACGAAAACTCGCTGAAGCTTGCAATGGAAAACGGCTGCCGCTCCATCGCGTTTCCCTGCATTTCGACCGGAATTTATCGTTTTCCCATGCGCAACGCGGCGCAGATTGCGCTCGATGCCGTCATGAACTGGAAAGACGAGCGCCCCGGCGAGGTGATTTTCTGCTGCTTCTCCGCAGAACAGACGGAACTCTACCGCGAACTTCTCAGCCGAACAGACAAATTGCCGTGATATTGTCCGGACCGCCGCGTTTCAAAACAAGCTTCAGCAGTCCGTGCACCGCATCCGCCGGATCGCAGGAATTCCACACGGCATCCCGGATTTCTTCCGCTTCGGCGACGTCGCTCAACCCGTCGGAACAGAGCAGCCAGCGGTCGCCCGGAACGTGTTCGAACACGCAGATTTCCGGTTCCACCGTCTCATAAACGCCGACCGAACGGGAAATGATATGCGCGAGCGGATGATTCCGCACCTCGTCCGGGGCAATCGTCCCGGCGTCCAACAGCTCGGCAACCAGCGAATGGTCATGCGTCAGCTGCATAATCTCCCCGTTTCGCACACGGTAAATCCGGCTGTCGCCAAGATGAACCGTAAACGCTTTTTTCCGCGCCAGGAAGAGCGCGGCAACCGTCGTGCACATCCGGTTTTCCAGAGGCTGAGACGCGGCGGAGGAAAAGACTGCTCCGTTTGCCTTCCGCACCGTCTCCGAGAGAAAAACGGGAATGGCGTCCGGCGTCATGGAGTCGAAGCGCCTTTCGCGGTTCAGGCGGTCCCACTCCTCAAACAGAGTCGTCAGACAGAGACGCGAGGCAACTTCGCCGGCCATGCGCCCGCCGACGCCGTCCGCAACAGCCGCGAACGTAAAGCGTCCGTCCGGACGCGTGCAGATCAGATAGGAGTCCTCATTCTGCGGACGGATACGTCCGGGATCGGAATCTCCCGCACAGCACCCGGCGGGAACGGCGTAAAGATCGACCGGAGGGAGCTCGCGGGAAATCCGCGACGCGGCGTCCTTCGGGTATTCCGGCGCATCTGCGCAACCGAAACGGAGGCGACTGGTTTTGCTGAACTCGTCCTCGCTCATTTTTCATATGTCCCGTAACGGTCGCTCAGACGGACGAGGAGCGAACCGAAATAGTTGGATTCATCCTCCGACTCCACATTCTCCCTGAGCGCACGCAGGGCGTTTTGAACCGCGCGGTTGTCAAGCCTGCGCAGAAGGCGGATTCCGGCATTGCGGACACGCTGGCGGTAATCTTTGGAAAGCGGCGAACCGACTTCGCGGTCCGTCATGCAGAGCACGAGCCCGGCGAGAACCGCCATATCCGTGTTTTTCGATTTTGCAAGCTGATCTTCAAACGGCTGAATGCGTCTCTGATCCTCCTGATCCAATTTCCGTTTCGCCTCCAGCGCCTTGTCGCTCAGAGAAACGATGCGGGGGGAGCCGGGCAGATCGCCGCTGCGCATCAGCAGAATTTTAATCTGCTCCATCGCGGCGAGCTCGGGCGAATCCGTGCGCCTGTTCTCGAACTGGTCGATCGACGTCCGCAGAATCATATAATCCTGAAAAGAATTCGGGCGGCGCACGAGTTTTTTCAGAAGCGGCAGCAGCTCCGTCTCCCAATGGAATTGAATGGAGGCTTCGATTGCGGCGGGAAGCGCGTCGTGGCGGGACGCCAGCGCAAAGTAGACCTCTTTCGCCTCCTTGAGGTACGGAGGTCCGGACATGGCGTCCGTCAGAGCCGCATATGCTTCGGGACTCCCCGAATGCAGGGAACGGACCAGCTCTGCGGCGGCCTCCGGTGTCCCGATCTTCTTCATCGTCAGCAGATGCGGAGCGATCGGCTCGCGATCCGCAAGCGCGGTTCCGATGGCGCGGCGGAGATACGGAATCGCGACATTGCCGTACGAGGGCAGAATCAGCATTGCGCTTTTCCGGCTGAACCCGTTCTCGTCGTCCACGTTCAGGGATTCCGCGGCGACCTCCGCCAGAGAGGAGGCGCCGGCGTCGCCTCCGAGCCCGATATGTTTCCGGATCCAGTGCAAAGTCAGGATATCCGATTTTCCGAACCAGAAATACTCCGGAGTTTCCCCCAGATATGCAATGACGTTCCGCACTTCAGCCGGTGCGACTTTCCAGCGGAGATGCTGGCGCACCTTTTCCGGCGTCAGCCCCGGACGGCGCGCGACGAGAATCAGCTCCGCAAGGTTCCGCATGTTCCGTTTTCCGAGCGGATCGGGCAGACCTTCCACCGGAGCGGTGTCATACGGACGCGTCAGCGAAGCGCGCCAGGAATCCGCCGCGAACGGTGCGCGGATTGAGCGGTTCAGCGGCTCGATCCTGTCGAGACTCCAGACTTTCATCTGCTTCTCCAGGAAATAGAGATTCCGCAGGACGGGTTCCGGCGGAGGCGGAGTCTGTGCGGCGAGCGGGATGCAGAAAAATACGACTGGAAGAAGAGAGCGGATCAGAAGATTCATTTGTTTTTTCCTTTCTCCCCGGTCTGCTTCCACGTGCGGATGATTTTTTCCGTTCCGCGTTTCATTACCGGGTTGGCGGGTTTGAAGATGCTGCGGTAGGAGAAGAGCACGGAGCCGGAGATTTCCGGACGCCTCGAATTGTAGCGGAACTGATTGAAAATCTCATTCGGATTGCTCCATTCACGCGTGGTCCCGAGACGCGACGGGGCGTGCCCGATATAAAGTTTCGTGCGTGTTCCGCGCGCCGTGGCGGACCACCAGTCGGCAAGCGCGGCATAAGCGGCGGAGTTGTGCCCGAACGTCCAGTAAATCTGCGGAACGATGTAGTCTATCCAGTTTCCGCGCACCCATTTCCGGGTATCCGCGTGCTGAAGGGCGTACGATTCCGAGCCTTTCGTCAGCGACCCCGCCGGATGCGTCTTCACATTCGCCCAGATCCCGAACGGGCTGATTCCGAACTGAATGTTCTTATGATACCGCGCATTGCAGGAACGGATGACGTTGGAAAGCGAACCGACAAGCGTGTTGACATTTTCGCGGCGCCAGTCCTCCAGCGACATTCTGTTGCGGTTGAAGCGCAGATACGTCGCGCGGTCGGCGGAGCCGGTTCCGTCGTAAGGATAAAAATAATCGTCAAGGTGAATGCCGTCCACATCGTACTTCGTCACAATCTCGTGAACCGTGTTGCAGAGAAAACGGATCACCGCGGGGTTGCCGGGGTCGAGAATCAGCTGGTTCTTGCCGTCCTTCCGGCGGATGCTGAGAACGCATTCCGGATGTTTGCGCGCAAAGTTTCCCGGAGCCAGCGTGTTCAGATAAGTCTTTTTCCAGAGCGGAGTCGCCCCTGCTACGCGGTAGGGGTTCAGCCACGCATGAAACGCAAGCCCGCGGCGGTGCGCCTCCTGAATCATGAACGCGAGCGGATCGAATCCGTTCAGCCCCCTCCCCTCCTGTCCGGTCAGCCAACGCGACCACGGATTCAAATGCGACGGATAGAACGCGTCGTTGTTCGGGCGGATCTGAAACAGAATCGCGTTTGCGCCGATCGCTTTGAGATTGTTCACCACCGCCAGATAATTCCGTTTGAACTCCGCGGCGCTCCGGTAAACAGTGAAATCAATGTTTTCGACCGTCGCAACCCAGACTCCGCGGAATTCGCGCAGTTTCGGCTGATAGTGCGTCGGCACGAGCACATGCGGTTTTGCGGCAAGATCCCCCGCGTAACGGACCGGGCCGCCGTGACGCGGATCGGTCAGACATTCAAACTGTGCAAACGCCGGAAGCGCGAACAGCAGCAAAAAAGAAAAAAGGCGCATGACAAATCCTCTCAGCAAAATTCAGTCCGGTACGATAGCACAGAAAATGCATTTTGTCATGCGGAA
>URNE01000028.1 GCA_900549045.1 uncultured bacterium
GATCTGTATACTGTAGTGGAGTTCGGAACCTCCAAAATATGCGTCCTTCACGGCGGACGCGACAAGGGAGGAAAACCAACCGTCTTCGCATGGGGGTCGCGAGACGCGGCGGGCGCCGTCGTCAAAGGAGAAATCATCGACCTTCCAGCGGCGGCAAAAGCTCTCACCGGAGCGCTCGAAGACGCCGACAACTCCGCCGGCGGACTTTTCGAAAGAGATCAGGTGTTCTTCCTCGTATCCGGACGCGGAATCGCGACCAGACAGGGCGAAGGAAATGTCACGATCTATGACTCCGACCGGAGAATCACTCTCAATCATATCGCGGAAGCGGAGGAAAGAGCTTCCTGCATGTCGCTTTCCGCGGATCAGTGTCATCTCGCTTCATTCACCTCGTATTTCGTGCTCGACATGAACACCCGCGTCAAAGATCCCTGCGGACACTGCGCAAGCCGCCTCGACGCATTCATCCATATCATTCTCGCCGAACGCGCAAAAGTCGACACCATGCGCGGAGCCATCCGCGAATTCGGATTCGAACAGGAAATCCAGCCCGTCTTTTCCGGTATCGCCGCCGCTTACGGAACCCTCACCCACGACGAAAAAGAACAGGGAACTCTGCTCATCGACGTCGGAGCGGGCGTCTGCGACTACATCCTCGTTCATGAAGACGGCGTTCTGATGAGCGGCGTTCTTCCCATCGGAATCAACAACCTCGTCAACGACCTCGCCGTCGGGCTCGAACTCACGCAGGAGCAGGCGCGCAAATTTCTGCTCGAAGGACGCTTTGAACAGGTCAAGCGCAACGGCGAAGCATTCCTGCCGCTCCCGGTGTCGTCCGAACAGCACCGCGCAATCCCCGTCGGCTCCTATGAACGGATCGTGGAACTCCGGCTCAATGAAATGTTCTCCATCCTCAAAGAGGAGGTCGAATCGCGACGGCTCGGATCGTATCTCCGGAGCGGAATCGTGCTGACAGGCGGCGGATCGCTGCTCCAGTCCGTCATGGATTCCGCGCGCAACACCTTCCGCACGCATATCCGGCGAGGAGATCCGCTCGAACTCAGCGGAGCGATCACCGGGCTCGACACCCCCCGCTTCACTGCCCTGCTCGGCGCGCTCAACTACTCCCTCCAGGCGGACGACGCGCGGAACGGAAGCAAAGGCATGGCGAAAGTCGCCGACGCTCTCGAAGGCATCGGCGGAATCTTCAACAAACTCAAAGACGTGACAAAGGCATTCAAATTATGAGCAAAGCGGATGATGTTCTGATACTTGGAATCGGCGGAGCCGGAAGCCGCGTAATCTCCGCGCTCATCGCCGAAGGATGCGAATACGCCCTCGGGGCAATCGATACCGACCGCGACGCGCTCGACCCGCTGACCGCGAAAAACATTCCCTGCATTCTCGCCGGTTCCGGATGGACCTGGCGCGAAGGAAGCGGATGCGGCGGCGACGTCATCCGCGGCGAACAGGCCGTCGCAAGGGAACGGCTCGCTCTCGGAAATCTGATGGCGGGGAAATCCCTCCTGATCGTCGTCGGGGGACTCGGCGGCGGCGTGGCGACCGGCGGAGTGCGCACACTCGCAAGCGTGGCGCGAACCCTGAATCTGCCCGCCGTCTTCCTGCTGACGACGCCGTTTTCATTTGAATCGTTCGCCCGGCGCAAATCCGCGGAAGACTGTCTGGACGATCTGCTCCCCGTCGCCGATATCGTCATGCGGATGCCGAACGATCTGCTCTTCTCCATGCTCCCCTCGGAAACCCCGTTTGAAGAGGCGTTCGCCAAGTCGAGTCTCGAACTTGCCCGCAGTGCGGCGGGCGTGGCGGGAATGCTGAGCTGTGAAAACACGCTCGGCTCCGACTATGCCACCTTCATGGCGGCGCTCAAAGGCAAAAAATGCTCCTGCGGGATCGGCGTCGGATACGGAGAAAGTTCCGATGGTCCCGACCGCTGCGGAATTGCCGTCGAACGGATGCTCAGTTCGCCCTTCCTCGGCGGGACATTCAAGCGCGAAACCACGGACGCAGCAGCAGCCACCATCTCCGGCGGCCCAGACCTCGAACTCGGAGAAGCCAAACGCACGCTTGAAAACATCGCCGCAATGCTCCCGAAAAAAGTCGATCTTCTCACCGGAATCTCCATCGGCGAACATATCCGCGACCGCGTCCAGGTGACCGTCATCCGGATCAAATTCGACCAGAGCACCCAGCCTCAGCCGCGCAAGGAGAAAACCGCCGGACGGCGCAAGAACGCCCGCGCCGTCGAAGCCCCGGGAGCGCTCGAACAGGGGCTCTTTGAACTCCAGACCTTCGACAAAGGCGTCTTCTCCGGCGTCGCTCCGACCTTCTGCAAAGGCGAAGATCTGGATATTCCGACCTATCAGCGGCGCGAAATCACCATCAACAAGGGAGTCCTGTCCCGATGAAGATTCTCCCCGCCATTCTCCCCGTGCTTCTGTTCTGCGGCTGTTCCAAAGCCGTTCCGTTTCCGCATCCCGACGGGAACGAAGCGCTGAAACACGCAAAGGAGCTCGCGCTCATTGTGCCGCGTCACTCCGGCTCCGAAGGGGCGAAGCTGGCGGCGGAACAGATCGAACGCAAGGCGAAAGAGCTTTCCGCATTTCAAGTCTCCGCCGACGTTTTCCGGGCGCAGACGCCCGCCGGAAACCTGACTTTCCGGAACGTCTCCGCCGTGCTCCCGGGCAAATCGGCAAAATTCATCGTCGTCGGAGCTCATTACGATGCGAAAAAGCTTGACTCCGTCCCTAACTTCCAGGGAGCAAACGACGGAGGCTCCGGCGTCGGTGCGCTCCTCGCCATGATGAAGGCTCTTCAGGATGCGGGAACCGTTCCGCCTCTCGAACTGCGCTTTGTCTTCTTCGACGGCGAGGAAGCCCGGATTCTCTACACCGACGGAGACGGTTTTCACGGCAGTCAGCGCTATGTCTCCGAACTCCGCCGCAGGAACGAACTCCGGAACTGCCGCGCCATGATTCTGCTCGACATGGTCGGCGACGGCGATCTGAAGTTCGCCCTCCCGCCCGATACCGATCCGATCCTCGCCGCAACCGCAATGAAAGCCGCGCATGAACTCGGCTACGGCAAAAACATTCAGCTCAACGGCCCGCAGGTCCTTGATGACCACACCGCATTCCAGAACGCCGGAATCCCCGCAATCGACCTCATCGACTTCGAGTACGGACCGGACAACATCTACTGGCACACCGCCGGGGACTCCGTCGACAAACTTTCCGCGAACAGCCTCGGAATTTCCGCGGCGATCGCTTTGAAAATGGTATGGAAACTTACAGGAATGGAACCATGAACGTTTACACCGACGACCACACGGAGTATGAAGCTCAGCGAATCTTCTGCATCGGTCTGAACTACTTCGACCATGTGCAGGAGTTCCCCGGCGACAAGCCGGAACCCGTCATTTTCATGAAACCCGTCACCTCAATCGTCCCCGAAAACAGTCCCGTCGCGGCGGTCTTCCACGGGGAAACCGTTCATTACGAAACTGAACTGACCGTTCTGATCGGCAAGGAAGGCATTCCCGCGGACGCGGCGGACGCCGTCAGCTATATCGCCGGACTCGGAATCGGACTCGACCTCACGCTCCGCGAAACCCAGAGCCGGATCCGACCGATGCGCTCCCCCTGGGAAATCTCGAAGTCCTTCGACGGCGCGGCTCCCTGCTCGGTCTTCCACCGCTTCGACCCCGCAATCGACAAACTCGACGCTCTTGAATTCGCCGGAACCGTCGGAGGAACCCTGCGTCAGCTCGGAGAGACCAAAAAGATGATCTCCCCCATTCCGGAACTTCTGCTTTACATCTCCGGATACTGGAAACTGCGCAAGGGCGACATCATCTACACCGGAACGCCTTCCGGCGTGGGCCCGCTCAAAAAAGGCGACGTCATCGAACTTCGCGACCACCGGAAACAAATTCACACGTGGATCGCCGAATAATTTCAAAGGAGGTTTCTCATGATGAAAGTTGTACAATGCTGGGACGACGGAGTGATCAACGATCTGCGTCTCACCGGAATGCTGCGCCAGTACGGCGCGAAAGCCACCTTCAACCTCAACCCCGGTCTCATGGGCGAAGAACGGATCCCCTGCACCTGGACGCGCCCCGGCGACACCGGCTGGAGCCACCGCGGATTCCGTTCCGGAAAGCTCGCGCTCAAGGACATTCCCGAAGTCTATCAGGGCTTCGAACTCGCATCCCACTGCTGGAAACACGAAAACGCGGGATCTGTCCCCGACGCCGACTGGATCAAGTCCGCTCTCGACGCCCGTCACTATCTCGAAGACATCGTGCAGCGTCCCTGCCGCGGATTCGCCTGGCCCTGCGGCGTGACCACACCCGAAACGATCCGTCTGCTTCACGAAAACGGCTTTGCATACGCCCGCAATACAAAAAACACGGACAACGTCACCGCCTGCACCGAACCGATGGAGCTCGCAACCAACTGTCATTATCAGGACGGCGCATTCTACCGCAAGTATGAAGACGCCAAGAAAAACGGCTGCAAAGTCTTCTACTTCTGGGGACACAGCTACGAAATGTTCGAGTATGAACCGCTCTGGCAGCAGCTCGAAGACAAGATCCGCTACATCACCGAAGACCCCGATGCGGAGTGGGCGAACGTGATCGACATCGTTCCCCTTCTCGGCAAGTAAAACAAGGAAACGGACCATGAAAAACTGCATTTTCTGCAAAATCGTCGCGGGTGAAATCCCCTCCGTCAAAATTTATGAGGACGATCTCGTCCTCGCGTTCCTCGACATCTCACCGATCAACTTCGGACACACCCTCGTCATCCCCAAAGAGCACAACACCAGCGTCGCCACAATCCCCGAGGCAACCGGCGGACGCATGTTCCGCGTCGGCTCCCGAATCGGCGTCGCCATGCGCCGCGCGCTCGACTGCGACGGATTCAACCTCCACCTTTCCGACGGAACCGTCGCCGGACAGGTCGTCATGCACGCACACCTCCACATCGTCCCGCGCTGGACGGACGACGGATTCCACTGGAACTGGCGTCAGCTCAAGTACGCTTCCGACCAGGAACGCACCGAAATCGCGGAAAAGATCGTCAAGCACTTCAAGCTCGAAACACAGCCGGGCGACGCTCCCGCGGAAGCACAGGACGCCGCCGGTGAAGATCACGGAGCATAAGCATGGCGTTTTTTGAATGCAACATCCATTCGGACTGCCTCGGCATGGCGACGACGATCAACGTTCTCATGCCCCAGAAGAGCGCGACGCAGATCGGCATGGACGGCTCGGCCGCCGCTCCCGAAGGCTCACCCGTGCTCTATCTGCTCCACGGCTGTTCCGACGACCAGTCCATCTGGATGCGCCGCACCTCCATTGAGCGGTATGCGGCGACCTGTGGAATCGCCGTCGTCATGCCGTTCGGCGCGCGCAGTTTCTACAACAACACCTCCGACGGCTCCCGCTGGTGGGATTACATCTCCGAAGAACTGCCCGCGATTCTCCCCGGCTTCTTCAACGTCTCCACAAAGCGCGAAGACACCTTTGTCGCCGGGCTTTCGATGGGCGGATTCGGAGCATTCAAACTTGCGCTGAATCATCCCGAACGCTACGCCGCGGCGGCGAGCCTCTCCGGTTCGCTCCGGAACGACTGGCTCCACAAAGGCAACCCCGCGCTCTACACGGCGGATTTCGGACCGCTCGAAACGCTGCCCGGTTCCCCGAACGACCTTTTCGCCATGGCGTCCAAAGTCGTCGAATCCGGCGCGCCGCGTCCGAAACTCTTCCAGGCTTGCGGAACCGAAGATTTCCTCTACCGGGAAAACATCGAATTCCGCGACCATCTGCGGAAGATCGGCTACGAAAACACCTACGTCGAAGGCCCCGGCACTCACTGCTGGGAATACTGGGACGCCCGCATTCAGGACGTTCTCAAATGGCTTCCGCTGAAAGGCAGGGCATGAGCGTACGCAAATTCCGCTGTGATATTCTCGCCCACGTTGAACCCGGCGCGGAAGTGACGCTCGACCGGAGCGAGGAGACGCATCTGTTCAAGATTCTCCGCGCAAATCCGGGCGACGTCGTGGATCTGCTCGACGGGTGCGGCAGAATCGCATCCGCCGAGATCCGCCCCGGACGCACGCTCGTCATCCGCGACATCCGCACGCTCGAACCGCCCGCAAGACGCGTTCATCTCTACATCGCGCCTCCGCGCAGACAGAAAATGGATTCCGTCCTGCGCGAGGCGACCGAACTCGGCGTCTGGCGGATTGTCCCGATGGTCTGCGAATTCAGCGTCTCCGAACCCGATGCTTCATCGGTTGCCGGACGCTGGGCGGATGCGATGTTTGAAGCCTGCAAGCAGTCTGGCAACGTTTTCCTTCCGCAGACGTCTGCGCCGCTCCCGTTTGCAGCGGCCGTGGCGGATGCGGCGTCCCGCTGCGATGAGCTCCGTTACGGCTCCCCGAACGCCTCCGAAGCGGCTGAAAACCTGGCGGAAAACATCGCGTGGTTTGTCGGTCCCGAAGGCGGATTTTCCGAAACAGAGGAGAAAAAACTTCTTGAAGCTGGCGCAAAACCGCTGCGCATCGGGCGCTGGATTCTGCGCGTGGAAACCGCCGCCGTCGCGGGGATTGTGAAATTAACAGAATTCTAACGAACCGCTGACACAGGATTCATTCTGAGCAGATATAGTATTCGGAAACTGAACCAACATCCGGAGGCGGAGTATGAGCAAAGGACGCATCCTCGTTGTGGACGATGAGGAAGACATTCTCGAACTGGTAAAATACAATCTTGAGCGCGAGGGCTATCTCGTGGACTGCGTGGGGACCGGCGAAGAAGCGATCGAACGGGCGGCCGCGATCCGTCCCGACGGAATTCTTCTCGACCTCATGCTTCCCGGAGTGGACGGCATCGAAGTCTGCCGCGAACTGCGCAAGAATCCCGACACCCGCACCATTCCGATCATCATGATGACCGCGAAAGGCGAGGAAGCCGACGTCGTCTCCGGACTCGAAGTCGGCGCCGACGATTATGTTCCGAAACCGTTCAGCACGAAAGTACTGATCGCACGCCTCCGCGCCCTCCTGCGCCGCACGGCGGAGAAAAAGGACGGGGAAGCCGGCGAACTGATCCGCCGCGGCACGTTTGTGCTCGATCTCGGGCGGCGCGAAGCTTCCATAGCCGGCAAACCGCTCGACCTCACCTTCACCGAATTTGAAATCCTGCGTCTGCTCGCCAAACGCCCCGGCTGGGTCTACAGCCGCAGCCGGATCGTGAACGAAATCAAGGGCTCCGACTACCCGGTAACCGAACGCGCAGTTGACGTCCAGATCGTCGGCCTCCGCAAAAAACTAGGCGACGCCGACCTCATCGAAACGGTCCGCGGCGTCGGATACAAATTCAAAAGCAACTGACGGAGCTGAACAATGGGAAAGCGTCTTTTCTTTCAGATCTATCCGGCGTTCCTTCTTCTGATCGCCGTCACCATCATTCCGACCGCATGGTTCGCCACAGGCATCTTCCGCGAATTTCACATTGATTCCATCCGCGAGGGAGTTCTGCACCGCGCCGCGATTCTGCAGCCGGTTCTGCTCGAAAAAATCAACACGCCCGGCTTCCTCAAATTCTGCGACAGGACGGCGGCGGCTTCAGGCGCGAGACTCACGGTCATCGACGCCAAAGGAAAAGTTCTCTACGATTCCAGCAGCGACTATGCCCACATGCCGAACCATGAGGAGCGCCCCGAACTGAAAAACGCGCTCGACGAGCGCAAGCCCGCCGTCTCCATGCGCTACAGCTCCACCCTCATGAAAGACATGCTCTATGTCGCCGAACCGCTGATTGACGACGCAGGCAACGCGGTCGGAGCCTTCCGTCTCTCCCTCCCGCTCGCGGCTGTGGATACGAGCATCGGCGCGCTGAAACTGAAACTCTTCGGCTTTGCGCTCGTCCTCGCCCTCGCCGCAATGGGAATCGGTCTCCTGATTTCCCGCCGCCTGAGCCGTCCGCTGGAGGAAGTCCGCCGCTCGGTCGTCCGCATGGCGGACGGAGACCTTGACCGTCATCTCTCCGAAACCGGTTCCATTGAGGAAATCAATGCGCTCGCCGCTTCCGTGAACTCGCTGGCGGTTCAGCTCAAATTGCGGATCGCCGACATCACCAGCCGCAAGAACGAGCTTTCCACCATTCTCGCCTCCATGTCGGAAGGCGTAATTGCGGTCGACCCCGATCTGCGCATGATTATCGTGAACCGTTCCGCTCTCGAAATTCTGAATCTGAAAATGGATTCCATTGAAGGACGCACACTCTACGAAGTGCTCCGCAACCACAAGATGCAGACCTTTGTGGAAAATCTGCTCGCCGGCCACGCCCCCGCCGAAGATGAAATCGAGTGGGACGCGGAGGAGAAACGCCGTCTCGTTCTGCGCGGCTCCATCATGACCGACCCCGACAGCGACCTGCCTTCCGGAGCCGTAGTCGTCATCCGCGACGTCACCAGAATGCGCAAGCTCGAAGAGATGCGCCGCGATTTCGTCGCCAACGTCTCGCATGAAATCAAAACCCCGGTCACGGCAATCAAGACCGCCGTTGAAACCCTCTCCGCCGAAGAAGACTCCTTCCCGCCGCCGCTCCGCAAGTTCCTTGAAATCATCGGCCGCCACGCCGACCGGCTCTCCGCGCTCGTCAGCGACGTGCTCAGTCTTTCCGCGCTCGAATCCAACCCCTCCGAACAGGGAATGCTCTTCAACTTCCGCAAAGAGAACCTCGCGGACATTCTGAAGACGGCGATTGAACTCTGCGCCAGCCGCGCCGAAAACGCCGGAGTGAAACTCCTCCTCGACTGTCCGGAAGACCTGACGGTCAATGCCGATTCCTCCCTTCTGGAACAGGCGGTTGTGAACCTCGTGGACAATGCAGTGAAATACAGTCCTTCGGGTGAAACGGTCCGCATCACCGGAGCTGAAACCGCCGCCCGCATTCTGATTGCGGTCGAAGATCACGGCTGCGGCATTCCGGAAAGAGAACACAAACGGATTTTTGAACGTTTCTACCGGGTCGACAAAGCGCGCAGCCGCAAGCTCGGCGGAACGGGACTCGGCCTTTCAATCGTCAAGCACATCGCCTTCGCCCACAACGGCAACGTTCGTCTGGAATCCGCTCCGGGAACAGGCTCGACTTTCATCATCGAGCTGCCCCGCGGCTGACTGTTCAGTTCCAATGCGGCGGATCTTCAGCTTTCCCGCCGGAGATCCGCCCTTTGTTCGAGTAAAAAGTCATGCGGATCATCGCAAGCGGCATCCTCGGCAGCAGAAGCTTTTTTGAAACATCCTCTTCCCCTGATCTGCGAAAGCGCGGACTTACCCTCATCCAGGTTGAATTCAAACAGATAAAGCACGCATCTCCGTCTGAACGACCGCGCCGATGCAGAATCCCGGCAAACGGACCTCCGGACATCTCTTCCTCTCGCGGACTTTGCCGTAACGGCAGTCCCTCAACCACTTTTTGGCCGCAAAGCTTCTTTCCATACCATAACGCAATGGAACCCGGAAGATTGTGCAAGTCCGCCGTCAGCAGGGTTCCCGCAGAATCGCAAGGGCTTCGCCGCACATGTGCAGAGACCCGGTCAGAACCGTAAGCTCCGGCTGCGGAAGCGACGACAGGGCTTCTTCAAGCGTGCGCGATGCCGACGGACAGTCCGCATACTGTTTCAGAAGCTCCGTCAAGTGCGCGGGAGAACAGACCGCACGGCCGGAACCGTCGAAGTCGATAAAAGAAAAATCCAGTGCGAGCGGCGCGAGAAAACGCAGGACCTCCGATGCGTTCTTGTCCGCGAAACAGCCGGAAACAAAGTGGAATCTTGCTCCCGGATAAAGTTCCCGCAGAGAAGCGGAAAGAGCTTCCGCGCCCTCGGGATTGTGCGCACCGTCGATCAGCAGATTCTTGTCCGGAAGGAACTGCATCCGGGCCGACCACCGGGCATGCTCCAGAGACGACAGAGCCGTATGCAGCGGAAAGCCGAACTTCTCCGAAAGGATTTTCAGCGCGGCGGACGCCACTTTCGCATTGTTCCGCTGATATGCTCCCGGCAGCGGGATGCGGACTGTTTCACCTTCCAGACTCAGCTCCTGACGCGGCGAACCGTCGGACAGATGAAAAATCCGGAAAGAGCCTCCGTAAGCGGAAACCTCCGTCAGCGGCGCACGATGTTCCGCGGCCTCCCGGCGGATCACCTCCAGAGCTTCCGGCTTCAGCGGACCGCAAACCACGGGAACGCCGTCTTTGACGATTCCGGCCTTTTCCCCCGCAATCGCGGCAAGAGTCGAACCGAGCCACTCCGTATGCTCCAGCGAAATGCCGGTAATCACCGAAAGCTCCGGCACGACGACATTCGTCGCATCCAGCCGCCCGCCAAGCCCGGTCTCCCAGACGACAAAATCGACGTCCTGCTGAGCGAACAGAACCGCGGCGATCGCGGTTGTAATTTCAAAATAGGTCGGTTCGTTCCCTTGCCCGCGCATGGATTCGACAACCGGACGAACCGTCTCGGCCGCCCGTTCAAACGGAGCATCGGCAACTGTCTTTCCGTTGATGCGGAAACGTTCGGCAAGACGGATCAGGTGCGGGGAAGAATAGAAACCCGTCGAATATCCGCAGCCGCGCAGCCCGTTCTCAAGAAAGGTGCAGACGGATCCCTTGCCGTTGCTCCCCGCGACATGGATGAAGCGGAGACTGCGCTCCGGATTGCCGAGACGCTTCAGGAGCTCCAGCATCCGGTCAAGTCCGAGATCGATCGCAAAGAAGCCGACCGAATCCAGCCATTTGAAATCCATCGGAACGGGACCCCTCAATAATAAAGAATTTCCGACCAGTCGGGCAGACTCAGTTTCGATTTGCCGCCGAGGATCTGGCGCGCCGTTCCCTTCCAGGTGTCAACGACATAAATGCCGTAGTTGCGGGAGCAGACCACATGACGGTTGTCCGGCGCCCACGACGGGCTTTCCCAGTCGCCCTTGCCGAGCTTCAGCGGTCCGTACTGCTGTTTCGACCGGGCCGGGGCTTTTCCGCCTTCCGCATCGACGACTGCAACCATGTAGTTCCCGAGCTTCGCGGAGTAGGCGATCTTGCCGTCCTTGCTCCAGGAAGGCGACACGCTCTCGCTGCCGAGCGCACCCGGAACGCGTTTCGCAAAGCCGCCGTTCGCGGGAATGATGTGCAGACGCGGACGTCCGGTTCCGGCGTCGGAGACATAGCAGATGTACTTGCCGTCCGGCGACCAGGCGGGAGACGCTTCCACCGCTTTGTCGTTCGTCAGACGGCGCATTTCCGTGCCGTTGACGCTGCGGACATAGAGATCGACCTGGTTGTCCTTGCTGAGAATGAGCGCGACTTTCTGTCCGTCGGGGGAGATTCTGCCGCCGGCGTTGAGTCCGGTAAAACGGGCAAGGCGGCGGTTGCGCTGCGGATTCAGAGAGAGCTCGATCAAAGTCGAATAGGTGCGGCCGACATAGCTGTAGACTATGGAGCGTCCGCCCGGAACCCAGAGCGGATCAAGCGAGAGTCCGCCGTTCGCGGTGAGGCGGGTGACATTCGCGCCGTCGTAATCGCACATGTAGATTTCCTTCTGGAACTTTCCGGTCTCCGCGACGAAAATGATTTTGGTGGAGCAGATGCCGGGAATCTTGTAGAGAAACTTGAGCAGAGCGTCCACCGCGCGCTTGGAGGTTGCAGAGACGTCGGAACCCGTTGCGGCAATCGTGGTGATGCGCATTCCCGCGCCGTTGGAAAGATCAAGCTGAACGGAATTGCCCGAAGCGGAACCGGAAACGACATAGTTGGAGACGCCGTTGCGGACGATATCGAACCAGCCGCAGTTTTCAAGGTCGCGGGCCAGGTGGCGGTTGAGTTCCTCGCTGCCTTGAATGCCGCGGAACAGGAGGGTGTCGTTGATCGCCGTCTGCGCACCGACGGTGTGGTCGACGATGTCGGCGAACGAGGTTATTCCGAATACGAGAGCGAGAGCCAGGAGAAAAATCCGCATATCTGTTTCCGCGCCGCAAAATCGTATGGCGCGCTCCTTTCTTCCATTCTATTATTGTAGCAGAGATCGTGCGAAATGTAAAGGGGGAGCAAGCCTTTGTGAAATGGATTTTCAGATAGTTTCAGAGGAAAAACACAGACTTTTTCAGGTTCATTTCGGGTCGCGCAGGTATACTGTAGGCACAGGAAAAGAAAACCACCGCAGAACCCGCTTACAAGAGGAAGACACTATACAGCGGGTGAGAGCGAAAAGGAGGACAAAAATGAATGCCGCCATAAAACCGCGCCATGAATGGAAATACGTCGTGAGCCGCATGGAATATCTCGCCATCCGGCAAAGGATCCGCACATTGATGCAGAGCGATCCGCATACCGGGCCGGATGGCACCTATCGGATCCGCAGCGTGTATTTCGATGATCCGGACGACCACGCACTGTGGGAGAAATTGGACGGTGTGCGCGTGCGGGAGAAATTCCGGATCCGCTGGTACAATGACGATGTATCGTATATCGCATTGGAGAAAAAACGGAAGGTCGATTCCCTCGGCTATAAGGAGAGCGCGCGATTGTCCCTTTCCGAGGCATGTGCGATCACAGAGAGCGGGGAGATCGAATGGCTGCGCGACCGAGCGGAAAATGTATGCCGGGACCTTTACAGCGCGATGACGTGCCGTGGACTGCGTGCCAGAGTTGCCGTATCGTATCGCCGCGAGCCCTATATCTATCGGGCAGGGAATGT